>CASFSH010000268.1 GCA_949297205.1 uncultured Bacillota bacterium
GCAGCAATATGTCCCATAAAAAATACTTTGTCAGCGTGAATGATCACTTCTCTTAAAGTTTTTGCAAACATTCGTGTCTTAACTCTTGTGCTCTTTTCATAATCCTTAGCTGTTCCGCCGTAAAATTTATACTGTTCATGATTTTTAATTGCAGCCTGATCTCCGCCTCTACCCCAAACCATTTCCACAGCATTTCTTGCATAACTTTCATTTTCTATTAAATGTGCACCTGTACCGATACCTATACTGATGGTTATCGGTTCTTTTATTTCATCTCCGATATTTCTGACATTTTCAAGAATATCAAATTTTGTTTTTATATAATTATCAAGGTATTGATGCTCAAAAAATACAAGATATCTGTCAGAATCGGTTTTCTTCATTACTCCTTTTCCCTCAGCAACCCATTTTGACACAAGAGAATTAATTTTTCCCATTGTTTCCTGACTCTTGTTATCATCCATCGCCTGAAAAACATCATCATAATTATCTATTGATATAATTGCAACGTCAACCTTTTCATCCATATGCAGCTTTTGTGCATTCAATTCTTCTGTTTTATCGTCAAAATACAGCAATACAGAATAAGATTCATTATCACTTTCATCTTCTTTTCGTTTTATAATATTACCGAGCACATTGTAAAATCTACCGTTGTACTCAATATTAACATCAATCGCATCTGTTGATTTTAATATTTCCGTCCATTTTAAATCAGGTATAATTTCCGGCAAAGACACTCCATACAGCACATTCTGTGACAGCATTTGAGAAATCATCTCATTAAACCACATAATTTTACCGTCAATACTTAAAACAACCATAGGCAACGGAAATCTTGACAATACTTCATTTGCCATGTTACCGCTTTTTTCTGTTATAATGGACATGAACTCAGCCATTTCCTTGGTACGCGTCTTTGTTGACGCAACCATGTATATTATAATACAAACAGCGGCAATAAACTCAAAAGCCGCAACAGTTGTATTATCTTCAAAAATATTAAATATACCGGCAAAACATAATATAATTATACAAAACAATGGTATAATATATTGTGTATGTCTGTTATATGTTTTTTTCATAATATTCAAATATCCTTTCGGGAATATGATTAAACTCTTGTTTTGCATTTAACGCATAATACAAACGATTATATCACAATTGTACCATATTTTTTATTATTAGTCAACAACAAATTACCTGTACAAAACCATACCTCAGATATTCGAATTAAATTTTGATGATAATTCCCCGAGATGCTTGTCATATCCGTATTCTTCTATTTCAAACTTTCCGTTTTTATAGTATGCGGTTGTTACAGATGCATTAGATGCCCAGGGGATCTTATGCATATCATCTTTATTTATTGATTTGCAGGCTGCGTAAAATGTTCTTATAGGCGTTGCATGTGTACCTATGCATATTGTATTGCCGTCATTATCCTTTGCAATTTTTTCAAACTCTGTATATATCCTCTTTTGAAGTTCAATTACACTTTCTCCTCCATTACACCTTGCGTTGCCTATATCGGTTTTCCATATAGTATATTCTTTTGGAAAATGTTTTGTAAGATAGTCATATGTCATATTTTCCCATTCACCAGCATAAATTTCACGCAGATTCTTATTTTTAATTATATACAAATCACGGCTTTGCGCAACAGGAAAAACAGTATTATATGCACGTATCAGATCACTGGAATATATTTTATCAATATGTACATTACTTAAAAATTCAGCCGTCATTTCCGCCTGTTTATACCCTTTTTCTGATAAATCAAGATCTGTGTGTCCTAAAAATCTCTCATTAAGATTTCCTATACTTTGTCCGTGCCGAATAATAATAAGTTTTGTTGACATTTTATTGTTCCTTTCTGTATCTGTTTATAACACCCAAAAATTCTTTACCGTATTTTTTCAGTTTTAAAGAACCAACCCCTGTTATCTGCAATAATTCCTCTTCGTCCTTCGGTAAATTGTCAGCCATAGCTCTGAGAGTCATATCGGTAAAAACCACATAAGGCGGTATTCCCTTTGTACTTGCAATATGCATTCTTAATTTTTTCAATTCGTTAAATAAATCTTTGTTTTCCGTTTCTTTCGTAGTTGCTTTTTTGGATTTCGTATTA
>CASFSH010000269.1 GCA_949297205.1 uncultured Bacillota bacterium
GTGAAAAATAAGCTTTGCATCTCACCTTTTTTCGTGACTCGGAGTATACACATACGCCGTCGTCACTCAAAACGGCAATCTGCTTGCTTCTTTTACACGTTAGGATTTGTGCCGCCGCATTGGCGGCGGAATGGAGATTATAATGTAAAAAACGAGGGTGTTGCATTAAGCAGCACCCTCGTTCGGGGCTGATGAAATTCAGATGCAGAACAAACAAAAACAAGGCGTATAGTACCCTTGCCCGATGGCGTACGACGGATACTCCTATTAACTGTTTTTATTCATGGCATAAAGTATTTTTTTAAAAGTTAAATTTCATACAAACTTTTACTTTTAAATTCAGTAAAAGCAAAAATGAAACATTATTTACATACTTTATGCTGTCTGCGCTAAATGCAACAGTCCCGGATTTTTATTCATTTTGAATTAAAGCTGCATATCGTCATCGTCCGGAACTTCCTCAAGTTCCGCTTCTTCAACAATTATTTCATCATCGGCAGCTTCATCGTCATCGTCAATATTTTCAGCTTGTTTTTCAGCTTCTTCAGCCTTTTTAAAGCTTACACCGTCAACGTGAATATTAACTTTTTCAACGGTGAGACCTGTCATGGTTTCAACATTGTTTTTGACATTTTCCTGAATTTCCCATGCAAGTTCCGGAATTCTTATGCCGTAATCCACAATGATATACAGGTCAATTATTGTGCTGTTTTCTTTTATATCTACTTTAATACCTTTTGCAGGATTTTTTTTGCCTCCCAAAATTTCTGCAATCCCTCCGGCAAATGAGGAAGAACACATACCGGCAACTCCGTCAATTTCGGTAGTGGAAATACCGGCAATGGTAGCTACTACTTCAGGAGCAATTTTAATACTGTTTACTTCTGCTGATTCTGTTTCGGGAATTTCCGTAATTTCTTCAAAAATTTCTTTCTGTTCACTCATAAAAAACACCCTTTCAAAAATTTTTTTCAACTATATATTTATTGTTATATGCTTTTTGATTCAATATTATTCAATGCCTGTCTGCAGTATTTAAAAAAATCAAATGCTGCGGCAGAGAGCAGGGAAAACTGTCCTGATTTTTCCTTTGTTTAATTATAACATATCATTTTTAATTTTGCAACAGTTATTATGTTTTTTTACATGTTATCAATAAATTTTATTTTTTGTTTATAAGTCCTTGCAAGGAGAATACAGGAAATAATTGCGGTTAAAAATTCTGCGAAGGGGAAGATGATCCATATCATCCATGAAATATATTCTGAATGGTAAAAGAATTTTGCAAATAAAGCGGTAACGGGAATAACAAATATAAATTGTCTTAAAACCGAAACAGCAAGAGATTCGGCACCGCTGTCCAAAGCCTGAAAAACTCCCTGCACGGCAATATTGAATCCGGCAAAAACGAAGCTTAAAGATATAATCCTCATAGCACCGATAAAAAATGACTGTGTAATGCTTGACAAACCGAAAATAGAAGAAAATTCAACAGCCGCTGTTTCAATTACAATAAGCCCGATAATCATAATTATGAGAGTATATATTATTCCATATTGTATTCCCTTCACAACACGACCTTTATCTTTTTTCCGCGGTTAAAGGAAACTATAGGGGTTATTGCGTCACGCAGTCCGAAGGCCGCAAAGAAAACAAATTGTTGAATTTTATAATACAACCCGTATGCCGTCACCATAGCTTCGTGTATGCTGCCGAGAATAATATTCAGCCCGTAGGTCATAAAACTCATTAATGCCTGTGAAATAATTGCAGGAACACCGATTGAATAAATTTTTCCAATTAATTTTAATGACGGCTTTATAAATTTTATACTGTTACTAATATCTTTATTGTATTTTAAATGGAAATACAGTGACAGCAACAGAGATACGATCTGACCTATTACGGTTGCGTATGCCGCTCCTGCAACGCCAATTTTCGGAAACGACAGCAAACCGTATATTAAAATGGGATCCAAAATAACATTTGTAACGGCACCTGCAATTTGAGCAAAGGTAGAATAAAGAGAAAGACCTGTAGACTGAAGCAGTTTCTCAAAAATTGAAAAGAATATTATTCCCATTGAAAAAACACAGCAAATGTTCAGATATTCTGCAGCCATTTCAAAAATCAGCGAATTGGAGGTTTGTGTGCTTACATAGGACTTTACGCCGAAAAGTCCGAATAACAGAAATAAAATATATATGATACAGCCTAAGAAAATTGAGTTGCCGGCAATATCGGAAACATTTTTCCTGTCACCCTGCCCCAACGTTTTCGATAAGAGCGCATTTGTACCCACGCCTGTTCCGATACTTACGGCAACCATAAGCATTTGTATGGGGAATGCAAGTGTGAGGGCATTCAATGCCTGCTTTCCTGTATTATCAATATTTGATACAAAGGCGCTGTCAACAATATTGTAAACAGCCTGAAGAATCATTGAAATAATCATGGGAGTTCCCATAGAAACAATCAGTTTGTTTACCGGAGCAATACCTAAAATGTGTTTTGTTTTTTCGTTATTCATAGTCTTTACCTCCTAAAAAATAAGAGCGTAAGTCCTCCGGACTTACGCTCTCGCTACACGATTAATACTATTATATCAAAAAAACATATACAATTCAATATTTAAAATTTTAAAAAATTTTCGAAAAAAAGATGCAATTTTTATTAATTTTTTTCAACTATCTTTATGTTGTTGGGGGATATGTTAATCTGCTGTGCAACAAGCTCTTTTAAAATAGTGACATCCTTATCGCTGAAACCTTCTTTTTTGACTATTATGTCTGTTTCTTCACCGTCTATGTAAACCGATATATCGTTATATCCTTTTGCTTTTGCAATGTTTTCTATAATAGATTCTTTTTCGGTATTAGAAGCCATGTCGAGAATTTTCTGCTGTGCGTTTTTACGAGTTTCTTCGTCAAAGCTTTCATTCTCAGCTGTCTGCTTTAATATTTCAAGAGCTTTTGAACGGGAGTTTTCTTTTTCAATTTTAGCCTGTGCGAAATAATCGGCAGATGCCGAGGTTTCAACGCTGTCATCTGTTTCGGCAGAAGTGGTTTCGGCTTCATATTCCACATTGGATGTCTCGGAATTTACATACTGTGCTTCACCGAGTTTTTTGCCTGTTTCTATATATTCATCACCGTCAGTAACTCTTACGGTATCCTGATATGACCAATTCAAATATCCTGCAACACCGATAAGAACCACCAGGGCACAGGCAACGATTTCTTTTTTCTTTAAAACTAACATGTTTTTCCTTCCTTTCAAATATTGTTGAGAAATAATGTCCTGCAAAGATTAAGCATTTATTTTTCGGCAACATATACTTTATGAGGGGCAATACCCATGGCACATGTTACTGCGTCAATAACACGCTGCCTGACGGCTGCCTGACCAACACCTTCAGCTACCACCACAACCCCTCTTACTTCCGGATAGGTATATTGTGTTACAAATGGTTCACCGGAAGACATTATTGCTTGTTTATCGTAGCTTTCATCACTGCTTTTGGACGTTTCACCATCCTCTTTCTGAGATTTGGATTGATTTATTTCATAGGCTATATCGGATTTTGGAGAAGATGAGTAAGTTATCATAACATCTACCGAATCTACCCCGTTTATTTCCGATAAGATATCTTTAAGCCTTTTCTCATCATTGGTGTATATGTCGGTTGTAATATTATTTGTTTCTTTATTTTTTTCTTTATCACCGCCTCCGCCTGAAAATAGCATAAACACAACCCCAACTAATATTATTAAAAAAAGATACTTATTATTCTCAATATTTATAAATTTAGTTATTTTTTTTAGATCCATTGATTATTACCTCTTGGGGAGCGTATATTTCTGTCAGCCGGGCAGATATTTCATCTGACAGATTATCTCCGTTTAATTCTATTCTTTCAATTCCCGTAATTTCATTTTCGCTGTTTACTCCTACCGAAACACTGACCTGAGGCCGGGATCCGAATTCATCAAATATCCGTTGTTCGATGTCATTTTTGATTTTATTGCTTAATTCATTTACCACAAGATTTTGACGGTATAGTGCGGCATCTGTTTCTATTTCGTCATATTTAAGCGTATATTCATTATAATTTAAGTCCCAGCTTTTTTTCAAAGGTGTGATTATGGTGCTTATTATAATCAGACCTGTAATTATTTTTATGTATTTATCCCATTTGTCCGGGAGTATCATGCCTGCAAAAACCGATATAAGCACTGCAAACATTATACTCATAAAGTATGTTTTCATGTTAAACCTCCATTCCGACGCAATGCGGCGGTACGTATCAAAAATAAGCGGATATTCTGTTATTTAAGTGATTATGCTTTATATTTTAAATTCAAAAAACAGATAGAACATAATGCTTATTTTTCATGTTTATACATTTGTATTTTACATTGTTATATTTGTAGAACTTATAATAATCGCTATGGATATTATAAAAAGAATTGCAACGATTATCAGCATTGCAAAAACAGTGGTTACCGAATCGGCAATTTCCATCAGCATATCGGAAAAACGTTTGTCGCTTATGGGTTCAATCAGAGAGGCGGAAATTTTCAGCATAAGCATAATTGCGGCAATTTTTATAATTGGGACGGCACAAATCACTATTACCGATAGAATCCCGGCAGTCCCTACTGCATTTTTCATAAGCCTTGTGCTTCCAATAACCGTTTCTATGCTTTCGGAAAGAAAACTTCCCACAACCGGTACAATGCTTCCCACTGCAAATTTTGCGGTTTTCATAATGAGATTGTCTACGGTAGGTGTACAAAAACCGTAAATGGCATTAATTCCTGAAAAAATTGTAAGAATGGCCGCCAGTATCCATTTGGAAAATGATTTAATAATTCTGCTGAAATTGTTAAGCTGTGATTTACCGCTTAAATTGTTTATTATTCCTGTTACACATCCAATATATATAAGAGGAACTATGCATTTATCAATGATTGTTGATACAAGATAAACAGACGCGGAAAATACAGGGTAGTATACTGCGGCAGAGGAGGTATAGCCTCCCGCTGCAAGAAGCAGAGAAAGAAGAGGTGCAATTTTTGTTATAAATGTACTCATTTCATCTATAACATCGGTGCCGTAACCAACTGCAATGGTAACAAGTTTTGCACACGCAATGGAAATAAGACAGTAACATACAAAAAACGCAGCATCATTTGTACTTTTATCATTTTGTTTTACCACATTGAATATTCCTGCGATCAGAGCAATAACAAATATGCAAAGTATAAGTTTTTTTGAAGACTCAAATTCCTTTGTAAGTAAATCAAGTATATAGTTAAAGACATCTCCGGGTGACAGGGAAAAGTTACCCGAGGTAAGATTTTCCACCGACGAGTTAAAAAAGTCTTCTCCTTCTATGTATGTGTCTATTCCCTGTGAAAATACCGGCGTCTGAAAAAAAAGAAATAACATTATAACGATGATGGTTATATTTTTCATTGTTGTACCTCTTTTATATTTTATCCAGAAGTTCCGATATTACGTTTATAAATCCGGAGATGACAGGCATTGCAAGAATAACAATTGACACTTTTCCGGCCATTTCCAGCTTTACAGCAATGGCACCTTCTCCGGCATCTTTACATAATTCACTTGCAAATTGCGTTATATACGCAATAATGCATGCTTTAACCGCAACTTCAAAGTATTTTTCATTAATTCCGCTTTTTTCTATTATGTCGGTTAACTGACCGAATACACTTCCAAGACCGTTGACGGCATACAGCAAAATAATAATACAAGCGGAAAGGGAGACTAACAGTGATATTTCAGGACGTGTATTTTTTAACATTACGGCAAGCAGTGTACCTATAATACCCAAAGCGGCAAGGGCAAATATATTCATAACAGTATTCAATCCTCCCTTTTTAATTATCTTTTGACGATTCGGCAGTAAGTACTGTTTTATCAGAATTTAAAAATCATTTTAATTGTTTCAAACAATTCACCTATTTCATTTGTTATAATGAAAAGGACTACTACAAGTCCTGCGATTGTTGTCAGTAATGCTTGTTCTTCACGCCCTGCACGGATTAAAAGCTGATTTAAAACAGCAACTATTATGCCGACTCCGGCAATTTGAAAAATCAAGTCTACGTTCATATTAAGCTCCATTCTGCCGCTGCACAGCGGCATAAATCTTAAAGTATAAAACAGGCAAGCAGACCGTCTGTTTAAAGAATATAAATGCAATCTTGTAGTTTAAATGAGAAAAACAGATAAGGTGTGCAGCTATTTTTATGATAATCCTCTGTATGTTATACCAACATTATAACTATAAATATTCCGGCAGTAATTCCGAGACCGCGTATCATTTTTGACTGTTTGTCATATTCTTCTTTTGCTTCAGTAGTTTGAATATCAATAAGAGCTTTGATATGATTTATATTTTTTATCTGTCCGCTGCGGTCTGTCATACCCAGTTCTGCGCCAAGCAGGGATATTATTTCGCAATCATGTTTTGTAAGTTTCAAAGAGCCGGAATCTTTTTGTACCGCGGCTTTCCATCGTTGATTAAGAGTTATGTCATGAGACATAACAGATGCAGTGTAAAAAATCTCATTCATTTCTATTATGGAACTTATACGGCTGAGTATGTTGTCCATGCAATCGCATGTAAAGTTTATTTCATTTTCCATAATGGTAAGCCCGGAGGATATTTTTAAAAGATTTTTATATCTTTTATATAGAAGCAATGCACGTGACAGCCCATAAACGGTTGTCCCGCTAATTATTAATACACTGCCTATTATTTTATAAATCACAGTATACCTCCTCAATAGTGCCGGGGCCGTTCCTGTGACTGAGAGTTACGAAACAGTCAAACATATTTATCCAGTCTGTCCCTGATTTTCTCAATGTTTCGGGGTTCTCCGAATGGACTGTGGCGATAACCGAAACCCCGGAAGAAACAGCCTTAGTTACGGCGTTTATATCATCTTTTAGACCTATTTCATCGGTTGCAATAACCTGCGGAGACATTGTCCTTAAAAGAATAAGCATAGCCTCAGACCTTGAGGCACCTTCCAGTATGTCGCATGAGTATCCCAGATCATATCCTGTATATCCGTTATGTACAGCACTTATTTCATTGCGTTCATCTGCAACCGAAACACGGTAACCTTTTTGAGAAATCAGTCTTATCAGATCCCGCAGCAGTGTAGTTTTGCCGCAGCCGGGAGGAGAAACAATCAGTGTGTTGAGAATACGGTTGTTTTTTATGCAATATGGGATCAATGATTCGGCAATTCCCGATACTTCCCGGGAAAGTCTGTAATTAAGACTGCTGATATTTTTCTGAGAAGCTATTATTCCCTTTTCCAGAACGGCACTGCCGCATATTCCTACTCTGTGGCCGCCGCTTACCGTTATATACCCTTGTCTGAGACAATCTTCAAAAGCATATAATGAGCTTTCACTGATTAATTCGATTGCTTCTTTGATATCTGAATCGTCTGCAATTACAGCATTAGATGGGTTTTTTGAAAGTCTTGCATGGTCATTAATAAAATATCCTCCGTCGTTAAAATAAACCATTAGAGGACGTCCCTTTCTCAATCGTATTTCTTCTGCCTCGTTTAGTTTTATCAAGGACAGATATTTTCTCAGACGTTTTGGTATGTATTTAATTATTGGATGATATTCCAGTGCTTGTTCGTTATTTAATATTAACATTTGTGACACCTCTTTTTTCTTATTCTATTATTTCAATTAATGATTTAGAACAAAAAAATAAGAATCCCGAATTAAAGTTAAATATTCCGGGATCCTGCAATTAAAAATATTAATATTTTCTTGAATTATTTGTTTATGTTAAATTCATCGGCCAATTTTTTTATTGCCTTTTTTTCTATTCTTGAAACATATGAACGGGATATGCCTAAAATATCCGCAACCTCCTGCTGAGTAAGTCTTTTTTTGCCTGTAAGACCGTAACGCCATATTATTATATCTATTTCATTTCTTTTTAATACTCTGCTCATTATCTGATATAATTTTTTTATATCCATTTTTACTGCAATTTCATCTACAATATCTGAACTGTCAGAAGGGAGAATGTCGGCAAAAGTAAGGGCATTTCCTTCTTTGTCTGTGCCTATACATTCGTCAAGAGAAATTTCGTTGTTCAGTTTTTTTGAACTGCGTAGGTGCATCAGCACTTCATTTTCAATACATCTTGAAATATAAGCTGCCAGTTTTGCATTTTTTTCGGGATTAAAAGTATTGATACCTTTAATAAGACCTATAATACCAACCGAAATGAGATCGTCGGCATTTGATTCATTACTGTATTTTTTTGTTATATGTGCTACCAATCTCAAGTTATGTTCTATAAGAATATTACGTGCATTCATATCTCCTTTGGCATAGAGATCCAAATATTTTCTTTCTTCCTCCGATGAAAGTTGTTTCGGGAAAGCATTCCCGCCTCCTATGTAACCGGTAAGAAACATCAGTTCATGCAATAATTGTACCAAAAACTCAAACATATTGTATCCTCTTTTCTTGATAATATAGTAAATTATATGTAGAAAATATGTATGTGTTTCCTTTGTGCTTATCCTTTATTTTGTAAAACAATATATTTGTATAAATAAAAAACTATAATATTTTTTAAAATTGTATCATAAAAGGATTATATAAAAGCAAAAAAACGAAACAGACAAGTCACAATAACCTGTCTGTTTCGTTTTACTTTAATATAAATCTCTGAAAAAAGAAGTATAACCTAAACGTAAATGTTTCCCCCACCACTTTAAGGCGGTGTGGTTCATTTCAGAATTTGAGGAGAGTTAAGATCTTCCGAACAAATCCTAAGGCGCCAATGTAAATACAAAGGCTCGAATATACAGCAGATTCTGCTATGTTTAAACAAAACAGAAATGTTGCTGTGATTTAATAAATTATTCTTCTTCAAATGCATCTTTTCCGAGACCGCATGTTGGGCATACCCAGTCTTCAGGTACATCTTCCCAAGCAGTTCCCGGTGCAACACCATTATCAGGATCACCTATTTCCGGATCATAAACATATCCGCATGGACATACATATTTTTTCATGCAAATCATTCCTCCTTGAATTTTTGATTGTTAAGTTATATAAAATCTGAGATTTTGAACTTATATTTAATATAATCGTTTCACAGAAATATATTCATCTTACATAATTTTGTAATAATACTTTTTGTGATGTTGTTGACAAGTCATAATCTCATAAAATAGTATATAATAATTTACAGGATTTGTCAATAATTCTTTATGCTTATATTGTTAACAGTGAAAAATTTACGGTGTAATTTTATGAGATATGAATAAATGAGAAAATTACCCCTTCGCTGAATCACGCTAAATATAAAAAACAAATTACAGATTTTATATAGTTTTTATTTGTTGATACTACTTTTGATGAGAATTTATCAAATAATAAAAGAGTGGAAATTATTTATGTTTTTCATGAAGAAGAAATTGACAAAAAATAAATATAAGGTATAATAATATCATAAAATTATATAAAAAAGAAAACGGCGTCAGTGTATTTTAACAGGAAAAGCCGAATAGTACAAAATACAGTTATATTTGGTTAAACGGTAATTTATAATAAATCATATAATGCAGAATAAAATGGAGAAGATTTGATAAATAAAGGAGATGTAGCATATGAGAAGTTTTGATGTGGCGGTCATAGGCGCAGGACCGTCAGGTATTGCAGCTGCAATATCTGCGGCAAAAAGCGGTGCAGACACAATTTTGATTGAAAAAAACGGATATGTGGGAGGAATGAGTACTGCAGGACTGCTTAATTTGTGGTGCGGAGATCTTCAGGGTGGTTTATATCAGAAAATTGGCGAAAAAACCACCGAAAAAAGAGTCAGAAGATGTGTATATAACCCTGAAACATTGAAATCTTACTATATCGAGCTTTTAAAAGAAGCAAATGTAAAAATATTGCTGCATTCGGTTTTTTTAGGTGTAAATAAAACAGAAAAACATATAGACAGTATATCGGTATTATGCGGAGGAGAAACCGAACATATCAAAGCGGATATTTACATAGATTCCACAGGAGACGGATGGGTAGCCAAATCAGCAGGAGTTAATTATTCAAAAGGTCGTCCGTCAGACCATCTTATGCAGCCCATGACTCTTTTATTCAATGTGGGCGGTGTAGATGAAAGCTGTGCAGTATATCCTACCTTTAATACAAATCCCGATTTGGAAGAAAAACTTAAAGAGTTTATAAGACAGGGAAGATGCAGTGAGCCTGTAGGACACGTAATACTGATTGAAGGTTTTGAACATGGTACCGCAAATGTTAACATGACAAATGTAATTAAAGCAGACGGTACAAATGTTGAGGATATGACCAATGCAGAATTGCTCACAAGACAGCAGGTACCGCAGATTATTGAATTTCTTCGTGAAAATGTTCCCGGATACAGTAATTGTTATTTGCTGCAAACAGCAAGTACAATCGGTGTAAGAGAAACCCTTCATTTTGAAGGTGAGTATACATTAACGGAACAGGATATACAGAATCAGGTTATTTTTGATGATTGGGTTGTTTCAAATGCTTCGGCGTGTTTTGGCAATCATAATCTGACAGGAAGCGGTTCAGATGAAAATAATCTGCCCTACAGACATGAGCGTTATACTATTCCTTATCGTTCGCTGCTTGCAAAAGGTGTAGATAATTTACTTCTTAACGGAAGAAATATATCCGGAACACATATGGCACATTCAAGTTACAGAGTTATGCCTATTTGCATGGGAATGGGTGAAGGAGCGGGAACGTGTGCGGCATATGCTGTAAAACATAATATACCGTTAAGAGAGGTCCCTGTTAAAGAAGTACAGAATATTCTAATGACAAAATTCGGAGTGCTTTATCCGGAAAAAAATAAGGAAATAGAATAAATTAATAATGTATTAAAGAAAATCCGGCAAATAAATAAGCCGTATTTTTTATATATGTAATGCTCACTGAATAAATGCGATTTTCAATCGCATTTA
>CASFSH010000270.1 GCA_949297205.1 uncultured Bacillota bacterium
AATATTTTGGGGGCAAAATATTTATTCACGGTGCAAGGTTTTTTGCAAAAATGCACAAAACCCTTGCACCTAAACAATTCTGAAACGCTTGTAAGCCGCCATGCGGCTGCGTTTCATAATTGTTCAGCAGTCATTATATAACTGTTATATTTTATTCATTATTCTATGATTGTATGAATTGAGCCATTTTGTAATTGACCCAAGAACATATTTAGGTGCATAAAACGATTTAATGCAGTTTAATTTGCTGTGTTATCCTTGACTCTGTTTCAAATGTATGATAAAATCATTTTGATATAAATTTGAAGGGTGTTTTTCAATGTCTGAAAAAAAAGAAAAAATAATTAATACCTTGTGTTTTGCAATTCCGGTAATATTAATATTGGTTACAGCATCGAATGTACTTTTCTATGCTGACGATTATTTTTATGGAACCTTTTTAAAAGACGGATTTCATGACTTTTTTACAAAAAACATCTATCATTTTATCAATTATAACGGAAGAGTGATTGTACACATTATAGATCAATTAATTTTATCTTTTGTACCGTTTATTTGTGCTGTTATTTGCGTTTTGCTTCTTATTCTGTTTTTCCATTTTGCATCTCTCATTCTTGATTGCGGAAAAATACAGTACTTTTCACTAAGTATGTGCTTTATGCTGTTTATTCCATCAGATATTCTTAAAGAAAGTCTGTTTTGGCGTTCCGCAATGGTAAACTATCTTTACCCTTGCGTTTTGGTTGCCGCTTTAATTTTTACTTTAAAAAAATCTTATGAAAAAAAACATATCGGTATATTTGGACTTATACTATGCTTTCTGTCGGGTGCATCAACGGAACAAATGGGCATTATTGCCGTTATCATCACTGTAATTTGTTTCTTTATCAACCCATCCCGATTTACTATATTAATTAAATCCTTTATATTCACTGCTGTAGGTGTCTTTACAATCTTTCTTTCTCCTGCAACCACAGCACGTTTAAACACCGAATCTGCACATGCATCACAAACAATACAGACAGTATTAACAAGACTTTATGATTTGTCTGAAAAGCTTTTTGCTCTCAACGGAGTAAGTTTTTTCTGCCTTTTATTTATTTTTGCTGCAATATTACTATATAAAAATAAAATTTTAAAAATACTGTCGGTTATATTTATATGTTTTCTATATACATACATCTGTTTTTTTGAGAAAATATATGTTTTGAATATCATTCTTTTATTGTTGTTCATATTATACTCTGTCATTTCTGCAGGAATTATATTTTTTTACAAAAAAGACAGATACAGTTCAATCTGTTTAAGTACGGGTATACTTTCAATTATTGTTATGCTGATGACAAATTCTCTTACATACAGAACTCTGTTTCCATTTATACTTTTTACCATTGCATGGGCATCAAATATTATACTGAAAAAGTTAAGGTATAGGTATCTGTTTATATCCGCTCTTACTCTTACAGGTATTATTGTTTTTGTGCCAATAATGAACGGATATATTGAAAACAAAAGACTTGACCGTGAAAACATAAAACAGTTCAGCCAGACCGATATAAATTATTGTATTGATTATAACGATAAGTATCGCCACACAATGCTTCAGGATGATGCTTTCTTCCTTGAGACGGCTTATGAATATTACGATATACAAGACAATCAGACATTCATTTTTTACAGCAACAAATATCCTTCAATAAATATAAACGGAAAAACTCTCTCATATCCATGCCTTGAAAAAAACAATAAAATATATATTCCGTTTTCTCTTATAATAGAAGAATTTGGAGGTACTAAAGATTACGTCAACGGAAATGCCTCTTTTAAATACAACTCCGAATTATATATATATGACCTATCGGAAAATGACATAACAAACAATAATAACACAATTAATTTGTACGACAGATGCATATCCGGATTATATTCCTGCATGGAAATAAATACGGCATGTGACATTTTTAATTGGTCATATTCAAACGAAAATAATACAATGTTTATATATGAAAAATAGTTAAAGTTTTCAAAAGATTCACAAATTATCAATAAAAAAATGCTTGTTTTTTCTTTTAAATCGTATTATAATAAAAACATAAAATAAAACAAAGGAGAGATTTTTATGCCAAACAGATTTGTACTTAACGAAACAAGCTATCATGGTAAAGGAGCAATTAATCAAATTGCCGATGAGGTTATTGGAAGAGGCTTCAAAAAATGTTTTGTATGCTCCGACCCCGACCTTATTAAATTTGGTGTAACACAAAAAGTTACGAACATACTGGAAAATGCTAAAATTGATTATACAATTTACAGTGAAATCAAAGCAAATCCTACCGTAGAAAATGTAAAAACGGGAGTTGCGGCATTTAAGGACTCCGGCGCTGATTGTATAATTGCTATCGGAGGAGGATCCTCAATGGATACAGCAAAGGCAATCGGTATTATTATTACAAATCCCGAATTTTCAGACGTTGTTTCTCTTGAAGGCGTTGCTCCAACAAAAAACAAATGTGTTCCTATTATCGCAGTTCCCACAACAGCCGGTACCGCTGCTGAAGTTACCATAAACTATGTTATAACAGACAGCGAGAAAAACAGAAAAATGGTTTGCGTTGATGTACATGATATACCTGTTGTTGCAGTTGTTGATCCTGACATGATGTCCTCCATGCCAAAAGGTTTAACAGCAGCTACCGGTATGGATGCCCTTACTCATGCAATTGAAGGATATATTACAAAAGGTGCATGGGAAATGAGTGATATGTTCCACTTAAAGGCTATAGAACTTATTTCTAAATACCTAAGAGATGCAGTAAACAATACACCGGAAGGCAGAGAAGGAATGGCTTTAGGTCAATATATTGCTGGAATGGGATTTTCAAATGTAGGTCTTGGAATTGTACATTCAATGGCTCACCCTTTAGGTGCACTTTATGATACTCCCCACGGTATTGCAAATGCTATTATTCTTCCTACTGTTATGGAGTACAATGCACCTACAACAGGAGAAAAATATCGTGATATTGCAACTGCAATGGGCGTTTGCGGTGTTGATAAAATGTCGCTTGAAGATGCAAGAAAGGCAGCTATTGATGCTGTAAAACAGCTTTCATCCGATGTAGGTATTCCTTCAAATCTTAAAGATATTGTTAAAGAAGAGGATCTTGATTTCCTTGCACAGTCTGCTTATGATGACGCTTGCCGTCCGGGAAATCCGAGAGATACTTCGGTTGAGGAAATAAAAGAGCTTTATAAATCATTATTATAAAACTTACAGACATGAATTTAATATAAAACATAATTTATCGCATAAATACCGGTTTTGGTATTTATGCGATATTTTTAATTAAAATATTTTTTACTTTTAAGATTTCAGATAACAGTTTTAAAGATTTAAAATCTTTTTATAAATTACGAAAAAAATGATGTATTAAACTAATGCAAAAAAAACATTAATTTAATACATCAAAAAATCAGCTTATCAAATTTTAATACTTCTTTTATTCTTCGCTGTTTTCATTCTCATCATCAAACTCAAGAGTGATGGCTTCATGACAATTAGGACAGATAATGCCTTTATCGTCTTCAAGCATATCAAAGTCAATCAAAACATCTTCTCCGCAGTTCGGACATTCAAGCTCAAAAAATTCATCGTCATCTTCATCGAAAAAATCGTCAAGGTTTTCTTCGTCATCATCTTCGTCGTAATCTTCATCATAAACAAATTCTTCAACATCTGCAAGATCAGAATCAATTTCATCAACTTTTTCTTCCAGCTCATCATGCGCATCCATTAAATCATCAAGTGAATCCGCAATATCATCAAGAGCTTCAATAATTTTTAATAAAACCTTTCCCTCAGCTGTTTCAGAGCTAATATTTAACCCTTCAGCCAAACCTTTAATATAAGAAACTTTTGCAGAAAGTGTGTCCATGGTTTGTATCCTCCTTTATTTCACTAAAAGAAATTAAACTCTTTCCATATATTCCCCTGTTCTTGTATCAACTCTTATTATATCGTTTCCGTCAACAAATAAAGGTACTTGAATAACGGCTCCTGTTTCCAATGTTGCAGGTTTTGTAGCACCCGTCGCTGTGTTTCCGGCAAATC
Source organism: uncultured Bacillota bacterium (assembly GCA_949297205.1). GTDB lineage: Bacteria > Bacillota > Clostridia > UBA1381 > UBA1381 > RGIG1988. The sequence continues at coordinate 4,112 of CASFSH010000270.1, forward strand.
CGGGTTCCGTTTCAGTAATAGCAAGTTCAACAAATGTAGGCGGTTCAATTCCGAATACATTACCTTTATATGACAAAATCATACATGTCATATTTTCTTTTACAAATTTTAATGAATCTCCTACCTGTTCCTTTCCTATCGGCACCATATCAAATGTTTCCGGATCCATGAAATAATATAAATCACCGTCATTATAAGAATATTCCATGTTCTTCTTTTCTATTCTTGCCTGCTCAACCTTTTCTGTCGGTCTGAATGTTTTTTCAACAACACCGCCTGTCATAACATTTTTAAGCTTTGTTCTTACAAACGCAGCACCTTTACCCGGCTTGACATGCAAAAATTCCACTACCTGATATACGTTGCCTTCAAACTCGAATGTAACTCCGTTTCTAAAATCACTTGCTGTAATCATAAATATTTTCCTCCATTTGTTTTTAATATGGGTAAGTTTATATATCAAAACTCACCAATCTCTGCGAACATCTGAAAATTCGATCGCAATTCTGTAATATTTGTGTCTATAAATACAACGCACAAACCCTTATTATATATTGTAATATATTTTTCAGAAAATTACAAGGGTTTTTTTAAATAATTAGTAAATTCTTTTCTGATTTTGTTAAATTTACCGCCTTTTCTGATGTAATTTGTACTAAATCTTCGATTCTTACTCCCCCAAAACCTTCAATATATATACCGGGTTCCACCGTAACTACGTTCCCTTCCCTCAAAATATCATTACTTTTTGGAGATAATACCGGTAATTCGTGTATTTCTATACCAACACTATGTCCGGTACTGTGTCCGAAATTTTCACCGTAACCATATTTCTCAATTATATTCCTTGCTGCAGCATCTGCCTCCCGGCACAAAGCTCCGGCTTTGAGAAAATCAACAGCAGTTTTCTGTGCCTGTAATACAATATCATATATTTCTTTTTGTTTTTCATCTGCTTTACCTATAACCACAGTTCTTGTCATGTCGGAACAGTATCCGTCAAGAATACAGCCGAAGTCCATTGTAAGAAAATCACCCTTTTCAATAATTTTATCTGAAGCCGTTCCATGGGGCATTGCCGATCTTACACCTGATGCACATATAGTTTCAAATGAAAGTGCTGCAGCACCTTGTTTTCTCATATAAAATTCAAGTTCAAGAGCTATCTCCCGCTCACTTCTACCCGGTTTAATCAAATCAAGAATATAAGAAAATGCTTCATCTCCCAATTTTTCCGCTTCGGCAATTTTTTTCAATTCATAACTATCTTTAACCGTTCTCGGTTTTTTTATAACAGCGGTATATGGTTTTAATTCTTTGTTATATTTTTCCAGATTTTTGTATTGGGACACTGTTATATTATCCTCTTCAAAACAAAGTATACTCTCACTCATGGATTTTATTGTTTCATCAATTTTTCCGATATCAATTACTTCGAAATCCGAAGCCTGAGAACGTGCTTGAATTGTATATCTTGAATCAGTAAACAGAATCTGAGAATGTTTTGTAACAGCAAGAACAGCATCGGAAGATGTAAATCCGCTGTAATAAAATATGTTAGGATATGAAGATATATAAATTATTTCATTATCAGAAAATAAATTCCTTAGTTTATCGCATCTATTCATTGCACAACTCCTCAAGAGCATATATATAACCGTTTGATCCAAGACCGCATATCTGTCCCACGCAGGCAGGGGCAGTTACCGAACGATGTCTGAATTCCTCTCTTTTATGAATATTTGATAAATGAATTTCTATAACGGGAACATTAATACTGCTTATAGCATCACGTATTGCATATGAATAATGAGTAAAAGCTCCCGGATTCATTATTATCCCATCAAATTTATTCATGCTTTGATGTATTGCATTAATTATTTCCCCTTCAATATTACTCTGAAAAAATTCAGTTTCAACACCGAGACTGTCAGCTTTTGATTTTATTTTTGTATAAATATCCTCAAGCGTTTCCTTTCCGTATATTTCAGGTTCTCTTATTCCCAACATATTGAGATTAGGACCATTTATTATAAGTATTTTTTTATTTTTCATTTTTATTTCCTTTCCTTTATCCATTTTTCTAAAGCTTATTTATTTCAATCATCAATTCTTCAATTATATTTTCTTCCCTTACCTTTTTTATAATTTTCCCATGGCTGAAAATAAGCGCTTCTTTCTTTCCTCCTGCAATTCCGATATCTGCTTCACGCGCCTCTCCCGGTCCGTTCACAGCACACCCCATTACAGCAACAGTAATATCCTTTTGTACATCCTTCAGCCTTTCTTCCACCTCTGAAGCAATTTTAATTAAATCAATCTGAGTTCTTCCGCAGGTAGGACAAGATATAAACTTTACTCCGCCCTTTCTCAAATTCAAAAATTTTAAAATATCTCTTGCTGCATATACCTCTTCTATTGGATCGGCAGTTAAAGAAACCCTTATTGTATTTCCTATTCCCTGAGATAAAAGTGTCCCTATACCCATAGATGATTTTATTAAACCTGTTTTTAGTGTCCCTGCTTCTGTAACACCTACATGCGTGGGAATATTCGTAACCTTATCTAACAGCTGATACGCTTTTATAGTCTGTGGAACATCAGAGGTTTTTATGGAAATTACGATATCCGAAAAATTAAGTTCATCAAGTATTTCTACATGTCTCATTGCGCTCTCCACAAGAGCTTCCGACGTAGGGCTTTTGTACTTTTCAAGAATATCCTTTTCAAGAGAACCGCCGTTAACTCCAATTCTTATGGGAATACCTTTTTCTTTTGCCATATCTACAACCCGGCGCACTCTATCACGGCTTCCAATGTTTCCGGGATTAATTCTTATTTTATCGGCTCCATTTTTCATACACTCAATGGCAAGCCGGTAATCAAAATGTATATCAGCAACCAAAGGTATGTGAATGGATTGTTTTATTTTTTTAAATGCCTCTGCAGCCTCCATATCAGGTACAGCACATCTTATTATTTCACATCCGGCTTCTTCAAGTCTTAAAATTTGCCGGATTGTAGATTCTGTATCCCGCGTATCTGTATTTGTCATTGACTGTATCGAAACAGGCGCATTACCTCCGATAATTACTCCTCCTACGTTTACACTTCTCTTTAGTGACATTCAATCAGACCTTTCAGTTTTGTTTTTACAGATATTTTATTTCATTATCTGCTTTTATTATATAACATATCTGCTTTAAAATCAATATTATGTGTAAAATTTAATTGACATAAAAGAAACAGAGCAAAAGAAAATGATTCTCCTACTCTGTAATTTATAATTTGTTTAAATAAGATCTTTAAGTTTGTTGTAAAGGTTTTCTCCCATTCTTTGATGTCCGTATTCAGAAGGATGAAGCATATCATAACAAAGATATGAATTATCATTCAATATTTCTTCGCCTCTTATCAATATTACATTATCTGA
>CASFSH010000271.1 GCA_949297205.1 uncultured Bacillota bacterium
CATTCCGCCGCCAATGCGGCGGCACAAATCCTAACGTGTAAAAGAAGCAAGCAGATTGCCGTTTTGAGTGACGACGGCGTATGTGTATACTCCGAGTCACGAAAAAAGGTGAGATGCAAAGCTTATTTTTCACGTTATTCCATATATGCAAATAATAATCTGTTTATACTTTAAAATAAAAAACAGTAAGGAATGATAAAATGTTTACTGATAAAGCAAAAATATATATAAAAGCCGGTAACGGAGGAAACGGTGCAATTGCCTTTCACAGAGAAAAGTATGTTGCTGCCGGAGGGCCGGACGGCGGAGACGGCGGAAAGGGCGGAAATGTAATTTTTCGCGTTGATCCCGGTATATCCACTCTTATGGATTTTAAATATAAAAGAAAATATGTCGCACAGAACGGTCAGGACGGCATGGGAAAAAGATGCAACGGCAAAAACGGCGATGATATTATTATTCACGTTCCTCAGGGAACTATTGTGCGTGATGCCGATTCAGGTAAAATTATTGCTGATTTATCCGAACTTGACAAAGATGTGGTGTTAGCAAAAGGAGGCAACGGCGGTTGGGGCAATGCTCATTTTGCCACTCCTACCAGACAAACTCCAAATTTTGCAAAAAACGGTCAGAAAGGAAACGAAAGAGAGATAATTCTCGAATTAAAACTCCTTGCCGATGTAGGACTTGTAGGTTTTCCCAATGTAGGGAAATCAACCCTTTTATCAAGAACGACAAAAGCAAATCCCAAAATTGCAAACTACCACTTTACTACTCTTGTACCTAATCTTGGCGTGGCAGAAATCGGTGAACATATGAGTTTTGTTCTGGCTGACATTCCCGGCATTGTAGAAGGTGCAAGCGAAGGTGTAGGTCTTGGTCATGATTTTTTAAGACATATTGAAAGGACACGCTTGCTTATTCACGTAGTAGATGTATCTTCCGTTGAAGGCAGAAACCCTATAGAAGATTTTCATACTATCAACAATGAATTGTCAAAATATAATATTGAACTGGAAAAACGTCCTCAAATTGTCGCTGCAAACAAAACAGATATAATTCAGGATAACGAGGCATTTATAAATTTCAAAAAAGAAATTGAGAAACTTGGCTACCCTTTATTCGAGATTTCTGCCGCAACCGGAAAAGGCGTAAGTGAATTAATGAAATATGCCTTCGAACAATTAAGCAAACTGCCTCCCATATTGGTATACGAACCTGAAATGGATATAGACGACGGTTTTGAAACAGATACTACCGATATAGGATTTACAGTTACAAAAGAAGATAATGTTTATGTGGTTTCAGGAAGTTGGATAGAAGCTGTGGGCGGAAGTATAAACTTTTCTGATGAAGAAAGCTTGCAATATTTCCAAAGAGCATTAAAAAACCGCGGTGTTATTGACGCACTGATTGATGCCGGAATAAAAGAAGGCGAAACCGTCAGAATCGGCGATCTCGAATTTGATTTTGTTTGGTAAAAAATTATTATTTAAACATATATTAATGTTTGCCGCATATTGCGAAAAGTGAGGGGAAATATTTTGAATGAGAAAAAAACAAACAAAAAACTAATTAAATTAATTATTGCAATAATAATCATAATACTATTAATCATATTATCAATTTGTATATTTGGTTTTTCCAATAATCTTAGCGAAAATAAAACAGTAACTATAGAAGAAGGTACATCTACACCTCAAATTGCCGAAATTCTTAAAAAGGAAGACGTAATTTCAAGCAAAATTTTATTTCTTTTAAAAGTAAAATTATCTGAATATAACGGGCAGCTGAAATACGGAGAATTTGAATTTACGCCTGATGACAATTATGATGATGTAATAAAAAAAATTGCCACAAAAGGTGCATTAAAAAATACAATAACCGTAACAATACCGGAAGGATATTCCGTGGAAAGAATAATTGAAAAATTATGTGACAGCGGACTAAGCGTAAGAATGGATTACGAAAGTGCGCTCAAAGACGATTATGAATATGAATTTCTTGATAAAATAAATCCGCCTGAAAGCTGTTTTAACAGATTAGAAGGATTTCTCTTCCCTTCCACATATGAATTTTATGCTGATGCTTCTGCACATGAAATAATTGACAGAATGTTGGGAGAATTTGATAAACAATATAAAACTGTTTCTTCCTCTTATGATAATCTTTTTGAAATAATAACAAAAGCATCATTGATTGAAAGAGAGGCAAAGGTTGACCAGGACAGAACCAAAATTGCAGGGGTTATAGAAAACCGCCTTAATGCAGATATGCCGCTTCAGATAGACGCTACAGTTATTTATGCTATTTCTCAAGGAAAATACAACATTGACAGGGTATTGTACAAAGATCTTGAATATGATTCTCCTTACAATACATACAAATACAAAGGATTACCTGTAGGACCTATTGCCAGTCCAGGTATTGAATCAATAAAAGCTGCGATTAACCCTGAAAAACACAATTACTATTACTACAGAGTGGATACAAGCAAAAATGATGGAAGTCACATTTTTACAGAAACCTTTGACGAGCATGTAAATGCCAATAAATAATGGTTAAAAATATGGAATATAATGAAAAATTTATGATTGAGGCCTTAAAACAGGCAAAAAAAGCTGCTCAAATAAATGAAACACCCATTGGTGCAGTTATTGTTCACAACGGAAAAATTATTGCACGCGGATATAACAGACGCGAAACAAAAAAGAATTGTCTTTGTCATGCCGAGATAAGTGCAATTGATAAAGCATGTAAAAAACTTGGCGGATGGAGACTTCCGCAGTGTGACTTATATGTAACATTAGAACCATGTCCCATGTGTGCCGGCGCAATTATATCCGCAAGAATAGAAAATCTGTACTTTGGTGCATATGATTATAAATCAGGCTGTTCAGGAAGCGTTATTAACCTGTTCAAACCAGGCTTATTCAATCACGATGTTAATATTTCGGGCGGGCATTTACAGCAGCAATGTTCTGATATAATTTCTGTATTTTTTAAAAATTTAAGAAAAAAACAAAGAAAACAAAGTTTAATAAATATTTCCTCAGGAGGGCTTTTTATGCGTTTTTCTAAAAAACAGATAAGAATAATATGTATTGTTATAGCTATTGCCATGGTCTTTACGATTGGTATAAGTATTTTTGCAACCATCGGATCAATGATATAAGATAATGTTAACAAAAATTGCAGATATATTTAATTATCTGCTTTTTTTATTGCAATTTTTTGGGAATTAGGGTATAATAAATCTATAAAACATACTAAATACTTTCTGTATGTTATA
>CASFSH010000272.1 GCA_949297205.1 uncultured Bacillota bacterium
ATAAGCAATCTGTTGTTGACACATTGATTAAAGTTATACGTATTGCCGACGGCAATATAGAGATAACTTGGAACATTTAAGGCGTATTTATATAACGCCGTTTTTTAAGATATTTTTACTTGTATCATTCTGTTTCGGTGAGGCTTTGAACAAATTACAGTCAAAAATAGTTAATAAATGTAAATAAAGTAAAATTAAAAATCATGCATATGCGTGCATTTTCCTTGTTTTGTTTAAATATAAATACGGGAAGTGTACGCATTAGTTTTTAGAAAAATTATAATTTGCAATTGATAATTGTATGGGTTTGTTAGTTAATAAAATAAAATATTAAAAGCAAATCATATCTAATATAATTGAAAATAAGTTAGATAAAACTTACTGTTCATTTTTTTGTATTAATGTATAATGTCACAAATATATTGCTTTTTTAAAATAAATATGGTATTATAAATTTAAAATATTACAAAATAATTTCATAAAATAAACTGAAAATCAAGGAGGATACTATGAATATATCAACATCATTAAATTTATATACATCAATAGGTCAAAGCTTTGAAGAAAAAATTATCAGGGCGAAGAAATGCGGATTCAGATATTTAGACTTTAATATTACAGATTACTACGGATATAAAGATAGTCTTTATACACAAAGTAATTGGAAAGATTGGCTTAAGAGTGTAAAAGAATTTGCCGATAAAGAGCAAGTTATATTTTATCAGTCTCATGGGTTGATGTATGAGGCATTTAAAACAGACAGATATTCAAATTGTCTGGATGAGGCTTTACGATCAATTGAAGCGGCAAAAATAATGGATGTTAAATGGGTGGTTTTTCATCCTGTTGATTATGGCCCACCGAAAGAATTTTTAAAAAATAACTATGAACAATTATCACCTATAGTTGATTATGCGGAAAAGATAAATATTGGGATTGCAATAGAAAATATACCGCGTAAATTAAGTAACATATATCATGAATACGGTTATAAAAGTGATCATTTAAAAGAGATTAAAGAAAGTCTTGGAGGAAAAGTAGGATTTTGCTGGGATACGGGACATGCAAACCTTACATCAAAGGAACAGAAAAATGAGATATTAAAATTGGGCAAAGATTTAAGGGTTTTGCATATTGCTGACAATTTCGGCTATTCAGATGATCATATGCCGCCTTTTTACGGAGATGCTGACTGGAAGGATATAATGAAGGGATTAAGAGGGGTAAACTACGATGGTACATTTAATTTCGAAACCCATAACTTTACAAAAGGCTTACCTGATGAACTCATAGATTATGCAGTAAGTTATCTGTTTAAAATCGGAGAATACATAACAATAAATTATTAGTTTTTATATGTCTGTAGTTTATTTTTGATTAATTTTAAATTACAGACATATTTTTTTTATAAAAAATTACTCTTTTTTTCTTTTTTTGTAAATCTTTTTTCTCTAATAGAATATAATAATAGTGTAAAAAAATATACAAACGGATTAATACTGAAAGGAGACAGAAGATGGAAGGATATGTTACCTACTATTGTCCTGTTACGGGAAAAAAAATAAAACTTAAAGAAGAAACAGACAGCAGAAAAAAAATAATATACAGTACAGGGCGTGAAAATGATTATTGCAAAAACAGCAATGGAATATGTGACGGAAATTGTTCCGGATGCAGATTATTATAATTTGAAAGGAAATGGTATATATGGGTCAGGATATAAACAAAAAATTGGAGGATATTTTACAGGGCATAGATAAAAATAAAATAAACAATTCAAAGAGAAGTCTTGAACAAATGTTAAATACTCCCGAAGGAAAAAAACTTTTACAAAATATTGGAAACATTGATAAATCAAAGCTTATGAACATGTTTATGAAAATGGATACAAACGAAATAAAACGAAAACTGCAAAATGCAGATTTATCAAAAATGTCCAACATAAATGCAAATGATATTATTAACAAATTAAAATAAAAAGATGGAAAGGAATGTGTTTTGTGGCTGATGCAAATATGTTGAATACATTAAAAAGTTTGCTTGGTGATAATGCAGATGAAAAAATAGGAGCTGTAATGAACGCTTTAAAAAACAGTCAAGGTAATGGGACATCCGGAAGTATATCGGATAATATAAATTCAGTATTGGATTCTGTTAATAACAGTATCGAGGTTGATGATAATCACTCTGCAATACCTGTTTCATTTTCTTCGGCAAACAATTCACAAAATGCTAATGATTTTTTCTCGCCGGAAGGTCTGAAATATATGTCAAAAATTAAAGGGATTATTGATGAAATGGGTTCAGCAAACGATCCTCGATCAAATTTATTAATGTCATTGCGGCCGTATATGAGAACAAACAGACAAAAAAGTATTGACAATGCTGTTAAAATATTAAATTTAAGCCGATTTTCCGGTTTATTCAAAATATAGGGTGATAATATGTATAGAAGTTACAGTGTAAATGATATGCCTCAGATGGTACGAAAAGATAACCCAAATATAAATCAGCGGGAACATAGAAAAGAGGATCATGTTCCCGCAGTACATAAAAATGTTGAAGAAGAGTTGGGAATAATCAAAGACGGAAAATTATTGGGAAAATTTGAATTGGATGATGTAATTTTAATTGCCATTATAATTATTTTGTTAGTGGATGATTGTGATGATAAATTACTTCTTCTTGCTTTGGGTTTTATTTTTGTCAGCGGAATAATTTAATTAAAAAACTGATTCTGTATTTTGTTCAGAGTCAGTTTTTTTATAGACTTTTATCTGATTAAATGATATAATATAGATAAAAAACGAAAGGGAAGTGTAGGGATGGGTGTTGTACTCTATGAAATAACAATGGGTGTACTTGATTGTTGGCTGGGTGTAATTATTCTTATTGCCGCAATGGTCAGAAAGAGTACCAAGATTTTTTGGATTGGATTTGTTGTAGAAATTTTGTTGATTTTAGGTAAAATTTTAGGCGGTTGGGATATAGAAATAATTGCGGGAATTGTATTTTCTATTATTTTTTCAATTATAGCTTATGTTGTTACCACAAGAGATTAACGTTTAGAAATTTATGATAGCTATTCTAAAATTATTTTATCCAATGCATTTATATGTAACGGAAAAAGATATTGACGGAGAAAGTTTTATTGTATTTAATTAATTCAATAAATAATAAAAGTCATAACCTCAGATGTTTGGGTTATGACTTTACTTTTTATGCTGTTTTGATTTTTTTCATATCAGGAAGCTGTACAAGCATTATAGAAATAAACATTAAAACGCAGCCTAAAATTTCGCGCAGTGATAATGTTCCGCCCGTCAAGTTCCAGCCTAAAGCAACAAGTATAACGGTGGAAAGTGTTGCAAATACCGATTCAAGGCTCATAAGGATAGATGCGGAGGTAGGATCGGTGTATTTTTGACCTATTATCTGAAGTGTGTATGCAACACCGCATGATAAAAATCCTGAATAACAAAGAGGAATCCAGCTTTGCAAAATCGGTGTAATTGACGGTCTTTCATATATTACGGCGATAAGTGTATCTATTATACCACATACAAAAAATTGCAGACATGATAATTTTATACCGTCAACCTTGGGTGAGAAATAGTCTATTACAAGTATATGAGCAGAAAATACTATAGCACATAAAAATGTAAGTACATCACCTTTGTTTATGGAAAATGCGGAATCAATGCATAACAGATACAGTCCTATAACAGCACCTATAACGGCAATGATGATCGGCAGTGTTATTTTTTTCCCCATAAATAGTCCTGCAATCGGAACAATAACCATATAAAGAGCTGTTATAAAACCTGATTTGCCGGGGCTTGTGTATATTAATCCGGCGGTTTGTAATGTACTTGCAACACATAATATAATACCGCATAATAGGCCGCCAATTAAAAGATTTTTATCTATTTTATAAACGGGTTGATTTTTCTTTTTTTTGTTTGAGTCAAGTATGTATATAACCGGCAGAAGAATCAGACCACCGAGCAGAGAACGAATACCGGTGAAGGTAATGGCAGATATTGAATTCACCCCGACACTTTGTGCAATAAAAGAGGTACCCCAAATAAAAGCTGTTAATAATAACATTAAATTACCTTTCAATTTAGATTGTTTCATAAAAATTATCCTTTCTTCTGTTGAAAAGTTACCAAATAATATTATAGTCTATGGTTTAAAATAAGTCAATTGACAAAATATGATGAAAATTGCTTGTTTTTTTATTCGTTTTATTGTATAATTGCCATGTCAGGTTTTATTTATTGATTTGATTTTACATAAAAAATGATAATTCATAACGTTGGAATGTGTGGATATTATGAAAAATTATAAAATGATTATACAATATGAAGGTACAAGATATAAAGGATGGCAAAAACAGGGAAATACTAACAATACCATTCAAGAAAAATTTGAAAATATATTGCATGAGATGACAGGAAAAAAAACAGAAATAATTGCTTCCGGAAGAACTGATGCAGGAGTGCATGCATTGGCACAGACTGCAAATTTCAAATGCGATACCAATAAAAATTGTGGGGAAATAATGGACTATTTCAATAAGTATTTGCCTGATGACATTGCTGTTCTTTCAGTTGATGAGGTGGATTTAAGATTTCACAGCCGATTGAATGCCAAATCAAAAACGTATGAATACTCTTTGTGCGCAATAAATAAACCGGATGTTTTTACAAGGCGTACAGTGTATTATATTGATGTGTGCCCCGATACGGAAAAAATGAGAATTGCATCACAAAAGTTATTAGGTACACATGATTTTAAAGGTTTCAGTTCTTTGGGAAAAACAAAAAAATCCACAGTAAGAACAATAAACAGTATAGAAATAACTGAAAACGGAAGTTATATCAATATAAGAATAAACGGAAGCGGATTCTTATATAATATGGTAAGGATTATTGCAGGAACTCTTTTGGATATTGGCTTGGGCAAAGCTGATGCACAATGTATTGATTTAATATTCAATACCGGAAAAAGAGAAAATGCAGGCATTACTCTTCCGTCAAAAGGATTAAAATTAGTAGAAGTTTTATATTAAGGAACAAATGTTATTATACAATGTATTAAAAGGAGAATTTTTGTGGGTAAATTTGATAAAATACTGATATGTTCGGATCTTGACGGGACGCTGAGAAACAGTAACGCTCTTATATCGGATGAGAATATTAAAGCAATAAATTATTTTAAAGAAAACGGCGGTTTGTTCACATTATGTACCGGAAGAAATCATCAGTATGCGGAAGACTTAAAAAAAGAAGGATTGGAAGTAAATACTGTATTGGTTACACTAAACGGTGCTGCAATATATGATCCATCAAAAGGTAAATTAGTATATGAAAATTTTATGGATAAAACAAGATTGAATGATATTAAAAATTTTGTTTGTCAAAATTCAGACTTTTTATCGGAAATTACGATACATTCGGATATCCCATATAAGGATTTTTCCGACTTGCCGAATGGGAGCAACCTGTATAAAATAGTATTTAAAACAAAATCCTCCGACTATACACATATGGTTAAAGAAAAACTGAAAAACATATTTGGAGATGAAAACTATTTTATTACAACAAGCTGGCCCGAAGGAATAGAAATTCTTGATAAAAAAAGCACAAAAGGTGAGTGTGTTAAAATAATAAGAAACCAAATACATAAAGATTTAAAAAAAATAATATGTGTAGGCGATTACGAAAATGATATTTCAATGCTTTTGGAAGCCGATATTTCTTATGCAGTGGAAAATGCAATTCCGGAAGTAAAAAAAGCAGCAGATTATGTTACTGTGTCAAATGACAAACATGCAGTCGCAAGAATTATAGAAGAAACAGAGCAAAAATTATAAAAATTAGATTTTGATTTTATACAAAAAAACGTATTACGGACAAACCTGTAATACGTTTTTTGTATAAGTAAACATTATTCAAATTTCTTTTTTGGAATTTTTATTCTTATTACTGTTTTGCCGGGTTCGGATGAAATATCCAACCCATACGTATTGCCGTAGAATAATTTTATACGACTGTTTACGTTCATAAGACCTATATGACTTTCACCTATTGTGTCGTTATTCAGCCGGTTTTTTAGACCATTTAATTTGTCTGAAGGAATACCGATGCCGTTGTCTTCAATTTCAAATATAAGATTATTTTCTTCCTGTTTCCCGGTTATTGTAAGTTTTCCTCTTTTTTCAGGAGGAAGATATTTGATCCCATGACGAAAAGCATTTTCAACAAGAGGTTGAAAAATCAGCTTGGGAATTTTATATTCCATAATACTGGAATCTATGTTCCAAATAGTGTCAAAATTGTTTTTGCTTTTAATCTGTTCGATTTCAACATATTTTTCCGTGTAATCCAATTCCTCCCGGACGCTTATTATATAACGGTTTGTATTCAGTGCCTGTGACAGAAGATCACATAATAAAACGGTAATATGTTCTATTTCGTTTTCAGGACCCAGTTCTCTGAGTGCAATCATATTTACTGCATTAAGTGTGTTAAAAAGAAAATGTGGAGTAAATTGAAGTTGAAGCATTGCATTCTGCATTTGACGCATTTCATTCATTTTGTTTGCAAGGACTGTTTCAAGGGACTGATTTTTTGTATGAAGCTGCATTATATTATCGCTGATATATGTCAGTTCGTTAATACTTGCACGCTGTTGTATGCTTGCTTCATCACATGAGTCTATATTGAAAATAATATTTTGAAGCATGTGATAAGAGTCCATTGAAACTAATAAAGACAGCAAAAATGCTGTAATAAATGAAAGCAGAATACATAGTAATGTCATAACAAAAAAAGAAGACATATGTATGCCAGGGACACTTGGTGTTTCGAGATAAAGGCAGCTGTTTCTCAATTGTGATGTAAATTGCAGAGTAGAGTTATGCTGACTGACCTGAGGTATTTCGCCTGATGTTGTGCATGAAGAATATTGCGTTGTACAATCAGGATTGCTTCTGAAAACAGGATTGTTTTGAAAATTGAATACAGTAAGCACACTTTCCGAAGGCAATTCACGCAATATTGATTCAGAATCAATATTCATTACAATATATCCTCGCTGTTGACCGGAATGATAGTAATTATAGCATACAGCAAAAGATTCTGAAGAATTGCCTTCCGTGTCTGTTAAAGTGCAGGGAAGAAGAAATTCCGTTGTATCTGGCATACCGGCAAGATCTTCATCCGTAAGAGGACTTATAACAGAACCATTTATATTTGAAGATAGGATATGCCCCGAATCACGATAAAGCTGAATAGAATGTATTGATTCATAAATATATGCTTGTGTATTGAGTTGATTGTACAGGCGTGTAATCATTGCATATTCCTGTGCATTTACTTTATCCGGATCTTTTATGGAAAAATATGTGTCTAAAGAAATGTCAGAACATAATGTATAGAAAATATGATCTGTTCCGGATAGAAGCTGATCAAAAACTCTGTATAATCGTGAGAAATCATTAATTGCAAGATCTGTATATTCCTTTTCTATTTTATTGTAATAATAAAGAGAAAAATAGGCTGAAATGATAAGAAAAGGAATAATTAATATTACTATAAATCTTTTAAGAGTTTTAAAAAATACACTGTTCCATCTGAAAAGTTTAATTGTTTCAAGTGTTTTATTCATTATATTAAATCCTCTTTCAGAGTGTTAGTCAATTGTTTTTCTTATTTTGTTTTTTATATTCGGCAGGTGTGATGCCAAATTGTTTTTTAAAGGTGGAATAGAAATGACCGAGATGACGGTAACCGACCAATTCACATATAAGAGATACACTGTAATTTGTATTTTTTAATAGTTCGGCAGCTTTATCCATACGCACCTGAGTAAGGTGATCAATAAATTTTTTATGAGTTATTTTTTTAAAGTACATACTGAAGTATGAAGGACTCATAAATACGTGTCCCGCAACGTCTACAAGAGTTAGATTTTTTTGATAATTCTGATTTATATACTCCAGCGCCGATGATATGGAATCCTCGTCAGCAGTATAGGTGATTATATCTTCCTGAGGTTCTATAAATTCTTCAATGCTGTCAAAATATTGCACTTTTGTTACTTCAGCGTGTATATCAAAAATCTCATAAAGATTTTTTATAAATATCTGCGCAAAATTTTCCACGCAAGTCTGACAATCAAAGGATTTATGTATGATCATCCATTCAAGATTTCCGAAAGAGTATCGTACAAGTGCAAAGTATGCATCTTCTGACTCAAATGGAACAATATTTGCAATTGCGTTATATAGCCTTGATGTATCATGATGCCATTTTTCTCTGATAAAGTCGGAAAAATTTTCGATGTGAATATTTAAAAGTGAACAGGGTGTATGGGCAGTATCTGTGACAATCTTTACGGTAGCAAGCTGAGATTTCAGTTCATCTGCAGTTTTATATAAACCGAACAGCAAATTAGAGCATACCAAAAGAAGACGATTAACATCATTAAA
>CASFSH010000273.1 GCA_949297205.1 uncultured Bacillota bacterium
AACACTTACGTACTTCAGAAAACGAAGCCATCAGACTTCCGGCCATTAAGGTCATAGACGGCCGGATAAATCTCTCCGGAATTGAAACCGCCGTGAAAAAGGCCGTAGATGCAGGCTGCGACCACGGGGAGCTGTCATTTAAGCTTATGGAGGCAGCTTCAAAAGCCATAATTGACATGGCAGAATACGGATGCAGAAAGTACGGCATTAAAGACGTGCTCCTTGCAGGCGGAGTGGCGTCAAGCGCATATCTGAGGAAATCCGTAGAATCATATATGAAAGAAGGGCGCGCAGACAGTGACGGCCAAGGGATAAACATCGTCTTCGGTAAACAGGAGCTTTCATCTGATAATGCCGTAGGAACGGCACTTCTCGGAGTGATGCGGCTTAACGGCAGAGTTTAGGTAAAACGCATTATCTGCTTTGCGTTCCTAAATTTCTTTAGCTATTTCAGAGTTTACAGCTCAAAAACCTAAACTTCAGCAATAAATTATCGTTAAAACGGGCCAAATTCTGCATATGTATTCGTAAATTGGCGTAATTAGTGTATAAAGTTTAGGATTAGTACGACCATATTGCCGTTTAGCTAAAGTTTTTTAGGAATTACACTTTGAATCTTGAATTTAACTAAATCTTGATTTATTAACTGGGGGGCAAATATAATGGATTTATGGTATGACTATGATGAGGATTTAAAAATTACAATTGATACTATCACGTTTAATGGAAAAGCTACTTTGCAATCATACTGATAGCTGCGTATTTATAAAACTGTGTTATATGGATAGGTGCGAGAAATAAAATGAGAGAGTATTTTTTTCTATTCACAATTCTAGCGATAGTTTTCACTTTTCTTATTCTTGTTATCATAGTATATGCATTATATCGGATTATAAAAAATCCGTATATATATCCATATATGATAACCAGAATAGACATATCATATAAACGTAACGTTAAACTTATGGATGAGTTTGATAGATTTTTGTGTAGCCATCCCTTTGAAATCTTCGAAGAACATTATAAGTATGTTCAAAGTTGGAAGAAAAAAACAGAATACGAAATATCGAGTTTATTTCTTAAGTCTTGGAGAGAGAAACAGTATCGCCAAATATTGGATGATGAGCATATGTTTGTATTTTCACTAACAAGAGGACAGACACGATACATTCAAAGAAATTATGTAAAAATGCCGTATAAGATGAGTGTTGAATCTGATAGAGTAGGATTTAGTCTTAAGCAAGTATCTGAAAGGTACAAATTACTTTCAGAGATTAATTTCCAATGCACTTTAAATGAATACTATGCCAAAAATCAAAGAAAATTAATGACAAAAGCATTAAAAGATCAAATAAAAAGAAGAGATAATTATACGTGCCAAATATGTGGCAAATATATGCCGGACGAAGTGGGACTACATATTGACCATATTATACCTGTTTCAAAAGGTGGAAAGTCAATCCCCTCAAATTTGCAGGTGCTTTGTTCAAAATGTAATGGAAAAAAATCAAATAGATTATAATACATTTAGATAATTGTAGAAGAAGTTTAAATTCCAAGGAGCACACTTTGATAAAAATACGAGAATACAAACCGTCTGACCTTCCGGAAATTGCCGAGCTTTTTTATAACACGGTTCACACGGTAAATGCGTCGGACTATAGCGACGAGCAGCTTGACGCCTGGGCGGACGGTAATATCGACATGGATAAATGGAACAAAAGTCTCGAGTCCCATTAC
>CASFSH010000274.1 GCA_949297205.1 uncultured Bacillota bacterium
AGATAAAAAATTTTATTGACGAGGAACCAAGTGATATTCAACAAATAGAAAGCTTGGAAAAACAATATGATAGCTTAAATAAAATACAAAAATATTTTGTAAATACTTCCGGGATGGAAGATGCTAAAGATAATTTTGAAAATCATTTGGAAAAACAATATGTTACAGAAAAGCTGATAACTGTTTATTTTGAAAAAGGAAGCAAAGAAGGTATTTACACAGGAGAAATTGCAGATGAACAGCCGGTGGGATATGGGACTTTTGTATATAGAAATGAAGAGGGAATTCAATGTGTTTATGAGGGAGAATTTGATGAAAATACCTTTAACGGCAATGGGACATTGACAATGGAAACCGGTGAAGTTTATGCCGGAGTATATGTGAATGGAATGCTTAACGGGCAAGGACAGTATTTTAATGAGAACGGCGAATTGATATATGAAGGAATGTTTGTAAATGATTATCTTACCGGGGATGGAACAATGTATACTCCAAACGGATTTAAAATGTACAGTGGTGAGTTTGTAAAAGGTATTCCGGAAGAGAATAATTATAAATATGAATGTATAAATGTTTCTGCGGAACAATTGTATAATGATATGGCAACGTATACACAAAAGAACATTTCAATTACCGGGGTTGTAACCAACATTTCAATGATAAATGACAATACAATAATACAATATGTTATTTCACCTCAAAATGGGAACGGGAATGATGTATGTGTAAGATATATCGGGAATAATATTAATATAAATTTGGGAAATACAGTAACAATGTACGGATATTGCAGCGACCCCGAGGATTATTACATTGAATCGGGAGAATTAAGAAACGGTATTATTTTACAGGCATTTCATGCCGAGGTTATATCTTCATAAAAAACGATAGGGGAGAATGTTTTATATAATTGTATATGAAACGGAGAAAGCAAATGATATATGAAAATCTATTGGACAAAATAGGGTTTGATCCGGAAATAAAAGAAGTAATACTTAGTTATCAAGATATGATCGGCCGTGAGGTTGAAGTATACTCAAAAAAATATATGTGCGAAAAAATGCCGATGTCTGAAGTGTTAAATATCATTCATCAGTTTAAAAATGACAAGTTGTCCGAATACACTGTCGATATGATTTTTTTACTGAATTCTACAGGATATTTGTATGATCAATATATGAAAATGGGTATATCTGAAGAAATCTTTATCAATACAATGAAAGATATTTTGTATAAAGTCAAAGAATGTATAAAATTAAAAGGAATTACAGGGACTTTTACTGTTGCCTGGTATGATGGCTTTTTTAGGCTTAATCGTTTGGGATTAGGACGGCTGCAATATGATATATGTCCTGCACCTTCGAAAAAAGTTGAATTGATTGATTATACTATAGATGAAAATGACTTCTCTTTGGGATGTCATATTCCTTCTTCCGGTTCTCTTTCCCATGAAATATGTATTAAATCATATAAAATGGCATATGAGATGTTTAAAAACAGATTAAAAAACGGTATTTTGCCGATTAAATGCACTTCTTGGCTTCTTTATCCGCCTTATGTAAAAGTTTTCCGAAAAGCAAGCCCGAATATTTTTAAATTTATTTCTGATTTTGAAATATCCGAGATAAATCAACAGGAAAAGTTTTATGATGCGTGGCGAATTTTTTATGCTGAAAATTATGAAAATACAGGTGACTTGCCTGATAATACAAAACTGCAAAGAGAAATGAAAAAGTATATAGATGATAATGGGATATTTGGTGCGGGGAGTGGAGTTATTTTGTTTGACGGAAATAAAATTATTACACAAAATCAGTATTGTAAATAAAAAAAATGAACCGATGCTTTGTTTGTGACTATATACATAATGAAAACAGGATTTTCCATTCATTTGTGAATAGAAAACAGAAAAATCAGAAGGAAAAAATAAGAAGTGAAAGGATGATTATTATGAAAAAAAGATTACTTAGTTTGTTAACGTCATTAGCTTTATGTCTTGGTGTAATGGGAGGCGCAGCTTTTGCAGACGAAGTTACAGCAGAACCGGGACCTGTTCTTGATGACGCAATGATGGTTGATCCGGCAGAAGGTGCAACAACAGTACTTCCTCCTGTATATACATGGGGAACAATAGAAATTCAGGAAGACGGAAGTCTTTATTTAACAAATGATGATGAAGAAAACCTGTACAATGAAGTTATTATAAGAATAAGTGAAGAAACAGCAGTTGTAGATGGAGAAACAGGAAATCCGATGAATGCGTCCGATTTGGAAGATGGAAGTATAATTCATGTATGGCTTGGTAATGCCATGACAATGAGCTTGCCTCCGCAGGCGACTGCAAAGGTTATAATAGCAAATGTTCCTGAAGAAAGTACAACACCAAAATATTACGAAATATCTTCAACCGAATATACATATGATGAAGATAATGAAACATTGGCATCAGTAATGTTATTTTGTACTGACGGAACAGAACTGGAAATATCAAAAGATATACAGTTATTCCCATATAGAACTAAAAATATAGTTGGTTTGGATTCATTGATTCCGTATGGAAGAATTATTGTATGGACAGATGCAGAAGAAAATATTGAAAAAGTAATGGTTTTGCCTTATGAAGAAAATAATGAAGAGGCAACAGCTGAAGCAGCATCTGTTGATGAGGAGAACGCTGCAGCAGATGAACAGGAACAGCCTTCACCTCTTGCTCCTGTATTAGCATGGGGAACCGTACAAGTACAGGAAGATGGAAGTTTGTATATAGTAAATGAAGATGAAACAGTTATAAACAATGAAATTGTTGTAAGATTAGGTGAGGACACTCCTATTGTTGACGCTGCAACAGGAGATAGTATGCCGGCTTCCGATATTAAAGATGGAAGTACAGTATATGCATGGCTCGAAAATGCAATGACATTGAGTCTTCCGCCTCAGGCAAATGCAATAGTTATAGTTGCAAATGTAACAGAGGGAAGCGAAGTGCCGGAATTTTACCAAATTGCAAATGCAGAATATACTTATGACGAAACCGATTCATCTATTACTTCTGCCGCTTTGAAATTTACAGACGGAACAAGTATGGATATTTCAAAAGATATTCAATTATTCCCTTATATGACAAAAAATATTGTTACACTTGATTCTCTTGTTCCCGGAACAAAAATTCTTGTTTGGAAAAATGCAGAAGAAAATATTGAAAAAGTAATGGTATTTGCATATGAATACAGTGGTTATTTGAATATTAAGGATGATGTTATAAGTATTTCCGGTGAAGAACTTCCGGTAAAAGGACAAATGATAGGAGAAATATTCTATGCACCGCTTCGTTCAGTAGCTGAAAATGCAGGTTATGAAGTAACATGGACAAAAGAAGATGGTGCCGGAATATTAAAAGGTGAAGATGAAGTTGTAACACTCGTTTTGCCGGATGCTGAAACAGTACAAACTCCGGAAGGAGAAACATCACTTACAGGTAAATGTATGCTTGATAATGACACAACATATATTCCGGTTTTGGATTTGTCATATTTCTTAAATTTATTTTATATTAAATAATTTGTAGATTGTATAATTAAAGAGGATGCTGCGTTATGTAGACAGCATCCTCTATTTTAATTATTTTAATCAGTAATAGGATAAACTTTACCATTGTCAATATTTAAATAAAAATCCATCGTTTTTTCAGGTGAATTGCAGGAGAAGTAAAATTTGTTCTCATTATTTTCTGTATTGAATGAAAAAGGATTTATTATATCATAGTTAAAGCCATCAATACTGCGTACTTGTTGGAGTATGTCATCTGAAACTTCACCGGTATTTTTATTAACAAGATATAATCGATCCTTTACTATCCCGAGTGTTTCCGACTCTTTCATAAAGAATATATAATAGTTTTGTCCGGTATAATAAGTCTGCATATAATCATATGGGAATTTTTTTAATTTTTCGGCTATTACCATTGGACCGTTCAGTACATAATCGGGGATTTTAATATCATAATATTCCAAAGAGGGTTGACCGAACGAGAATGTTATCTCCTCTATTTCATCTTTTTTTAATTTAGGCAGGTCCTCAGCTGTAATATAAAAATCCCTGTGACCGTTTCCGGCACCGCTTGTTATACTTACTTTTGATGATTTATTCCCGTTTATGGTGATAGAAAGGGATGAATTGACAGTATCATATTTCTCACTTTTGTCACATGGATTATCAATTGAAAAACCATCATAACATAAGGATTGCAATTGTTCAATCAAACGGGAAGAATTAAACAGTCCCTCATTTTGATAAAAGGAAACGGTAAACACATAATCTTTTCCGGAAGAATGTAAATTCATGTTAAAAAGCCTTGTATCATCGGAACCTTTCAGCTCTGTCTTTGTGTAGCTTATGGAAAAGTTGCCTGTGCTTTCATAGTTTTCTGTGTTTTCGTCATAATAAGAAAGGCCGATATCATATACGTATCCTCCACGCATGGGGCTTGTAATTTCAACCTTTCTTTCCTGTTCATACCAGTTTATTTCATATCCTGATTTTCTCATTTCCTGTGCGGGAATATATGTTTTGCCGTCTGTATTAAACGCTTTGATGGGTTCATTATCAAGATATGTAACAATGTCTGTTTCATAATAATACCCAAGTGGGGTACCTACAGGAAGCTGAGGCGATGAAACTGCAGGGGGTATTCCGTTGCCGGCATCCTGCGATTCATAAACCGACAGAGTGCGTTCAGATTCGTTCCAGTTTACATTAAAACAATAATAATACATTGCTTCGGCATTTATAAGCGTCTGTTCACCTATATTAATTGTCTCAATTTCTGCGCCGTTAAGATATGTTTTGATGTCTGTACAATAATATTCTCCTGCAATATCTCCGGCTTGTGCAAGTGAACCGGCAGACATACACATTAGGAATAAAGTAATAATTAGTGTAGTGAATTTTTTCATATTAATCCTCCATTCAGCCAACGGTGAAGCGGCATAAATTTTTGTGTAAAAAAGAAGCAAGCATATTGCCGCTTTGAGGGGCAACAGTGTATTTATATACTTTGTGCCCCGAAAAAAGGTGAGATGTACAGTATAAATTTTACACTATATACCTCTCTTTATATAATTTATTAAAATATATCATATTATTGTCAAATTGTAAATAGTAAGTTTTAATTAGTCAGGTAAAAAATCAGTGATATATCTGATGAATACAAGAAAATAAAAAATAAAAAAATTAATACAAAAAATGAACCGTATATAATCATATGACTATATACATAGTGAGGGATCATTTTCCCGTAATATTTATCTGAAACAAATATCGGATAAAACAAGTATATTTTAAATCATGATTTATATACGCTTTTATTACTTTAATATCCATAATGGGAAAACAATAAAACAACTTTAATATTATCTCTGAAATAAAAGAATGAAAGGAAGATTATTATGAAAAAAACATTTTTGAATTGTGCGCTGGCTTTAGCACTTTGTGTATCTATGAGCGGAGGCGCTGTAATGGCAGAAGAGACTGATAAAGATATTATGTTGATATCGGCAGATACTGCAGTTGAACCGGCTGTTTTAATGCCTGTACAAGTTAACGGAACTGTTACTGTACTTGAAGACGGTGCACTTTACATAAAGAATGATAATGAAGAATCAATACACAGCGAAGTTATTGCAAGAATAAGCGAAGAAACAGCTGTTGTAGACGCTGAAACAGGATTTGCTATGAATCCGGCAGATATTACTGACGGAAGCGTAGTTTATGCATGGCTTGGAAATGCAATGACAATGAGCATTCCTCCTCAGTCAACAGCAAAGGTAATTGTTGCTAATGTTGCTGAAGGAACCAAAGCACCTGCATACTATGAAATTACAGGTACTGCAAAAACAGAAGAAAATACAGTTACATTACCGGTATTGGGCGGAACAGAATTAGAAATCTCTGCTGATACACAGTTAATGCCGTTTATGACAAGAAATATTGTTACATGGGATTCATTAATGCCAGGTTCTGAAATTCTTGCTTGGAGCGATGATGAAGGTAATATAAATAAAGTTTTAGTATTTGCTTATAAATATAACGGATATTTGGACATTGATGGTAACAAAGTAAATGTTTCAGGTATGGATCTTTCAGCTGAAAGCAATACTACAGATGAAATAGTTTATGCTCCTCTTCGTGCAGTTGCAGAAGCTGTAGGATATGAAGTTTCATGGACAGCAGAAAAAGGCGCTATCATTTCATATAACGGAGAAGAAATGATTTCAGTACTTCCTGACTCAGATTATGCAACCACTTCTGAAGGTGAAACATATCTTATAGGAAAATGTATTTTTGACAATGATACCGCATACATCCCTGCAGCAGACATCGCATTTTTCCTCAATTTATACTTTGTAAAATAATATATTAAAAAAACTGGGGCTGTTGCAAATGAGCATTTTTAAGATGCTCATTTGCAGGCTCCTATCTTTTTGCAAGAAAAAATGTACCCGTTCTTAAAAATGGGTACACAAAATAGTCATGCTTGATTTTTAGCATTTTTCATCGACTTTTTAAG
>CASFSH010000275.1 GCA_949297205.1 uncultured Bacillota bacterium
AATATTTTTTTTGTCTGCCTTAGATTCTGTAAGAACACATTTTAATGCTATATCATATAATATGGCTTTTATTGCAAAAATATTGCTTATTTTGTTTTCGGATATTTTTTTACGAACATCCTTTATTAGTTTTTTTTGATTTTTTATTATAATACATTCGGAAAACTCATTAAACAGCTCTTGATAATCAGGAAGAAGTACCGAAAAATGAAAATAAATTTTTTCCATGTATTTTTCACAGCTGTATGAAAATTTAACTCCTGCAGGAATAACATATATATTCCCCGGTTCCAAGTCGATAATTTTATCTCCGCATACTATCTTTGCTGTTCCCTTCATTATCATATAAATTCTGCTGAATACGGAACATACATCTTTTGCATTCCACTCCTGCCCGAGGGATACGCAAGCCATATCCGAAATATCCATATGAACCTTATCCATATTTTCAAAAAGATCAATTGTTTCAATAATTTTCATGACCATTTCTCCATATTTCATCCTTAATATTTCATTTTTTTATTTGTAATTATATGCTATTATTATTAAAAAGTCAATATAAAAATAAAATTTGAAAGGAAGATAAAAATGTCAAGTTATGTAACAAGAAAAACACCAGGTAATACTGCCTGGTTCACTCATGACCGATTCGGTATGTTTATTCATTTCGGCCTGTATGCCCAACCCGCACGTCATGAATGGATAAAGACAAATGAATTTATACCGGAGGAAAAATACAATAAATATTTTGAGCATTTTAATCCAGATATGTTTGATGCACGCCAATGGGCAAAAACAGCAAAGGCCGCAGGCATGAAATATGCAGTTTTAACCGCAAAACATCATGAAGGTTTTTGTATGTTTGATTCAAAATATACCGATTACAAAATCACAAATACTGCTTTCGGAAGAGACCTGGTTAAAGAATATGCCGATGCATTTCGTGCAGAGGGTCTCCATGTAGGTCTATATTACTCATTAATTGACTGGCATCATCCTGATTTCCCGATTGACCGCTTACATCCAAGACGTAAAGATGCAGATGCTGAACAACAGGATAAAGGCAGAGATATGAAAAAATATGCAAAATATATGCGTGATCAGGTTACAGAACTTCTTACCAATTACGGTAAAATTGATATTCTGTGGTTTGACTTTTCATATTCCACACCCGATGATTATGCTTCAAATCCGTCATACAGTGAGATAAAACCATGGATGCAGTTTAAAGGCGGAAAAGGAAAAGAACAATGGGAAGCGGAAGAACTTATTAAAACAGCACGTTCCCTGCAGCCGGATATTATTATTGACAACAGAACAGAAATTGAACAGGACATTGTTACTCCGGAACAATATCAGGTACTTAGCTGGCCGAGACACCCTGAAACAAATGAATTGCTTGTATGGGAAGCTTGTCAGACCTTTTCCGGTTCATGGGGATATTACCGTGATGAACAAACATGGAAGTCTCCGAAAATGCTTATAGATATGTTAATAAATACAGTATCATTAGGCGGAAATCTTCTTATGAATGTAGGCCCCACCGCACGTGGTTATTTTGATAAAAGGGCAAACAATGCTTTGGCAGTATATGAAGAATGGATGAAATACAATTCACGTGCAATATATGGATGCACAATGGCAGAGCCTGAATTTTTAGATGTTGCGCCTCGGGGTACAAGACTTACACAAAGCGCAGATGGTAAGCGTCTTTACATACATCTTATGGAATATCCTTACCATTATCTTGAAATGCATGGTATGGCAGGCAAAATTGAATATGCACAATTTCTCCATGATGCAAGTGAAATATTATTTACAGAAAAAGGATCCAATCACTTCAGTGAAGGACGTACAAAATCCGATGATCTTGTTGTATTTGAACTGCCTTATATTAAACCTGACGTAATAGATCCTGTTATTGAAGTATTTTTAAAATAAATCGAAAAAAAATGAGAGTAATATTAATGTTGTCATTACGGATAACATTACATATTCTCTCATTTTTACTTAAATTATAAATATTATTCAATTACTATATCATCATTTCCATATATTATTGATGCCGTAACCTTTACAATTTCTTTAATATCCATTTGTTCCGCTACAATTTGATATTCTATTCCGTTTTGTTTAAATTCCGCAACATACATATCATAATATCCCGACGGTTCGTGTGTTGTCGGATCATAAGGTCCGTATGGCATTGAACAATAACCGAAAGTAACATCAATTTTTCCAATTTTAGAAATTTTTATTTCATTTTCAGGCATAATATATAAACAATCATTAATAAGTCCCGTTTTTGATGCTCTTATACGAAATCCCTTACAGGCTGAAACTTCCTCAGTAAGCTTCGGACTTCCATCTTCATAGTAATCATGATAAAAATTAAGTCCTGCCTCATCAGACTCAACAGTCCCATCTTTTTTTACAATAATAGTTGATGAATAATTATTGGAAGCGGGTGTTAATCCTTCCGGTATATATGCCGGAGTCAGGTCCTTTCCATAATATTTTATTAAAT
>CASFSH010000276.1 GCA_949297205.1 uncultured Bacillota bacterium
CAGCAACTGCCGTACCGCTCATATCCTTTACCGCCCAATCCACTGTTCCGGCTATTGTGTCAACAACCGCATATAATTCATACCACGCTTCACTGAGCTGCGTTCCGTCACCGGTTATTTTTAAATCGTTTACATTCACAAGATTTGTATAGGGTTCACCATTAACAATCTGTATATCGAAATTACAGCTCGCTTTCCCCTTAAACATCGTATCAATCACAGCATACTGTTTTGATATGGTCATGTTTTTATACTCAAAATTAATATTATTGGACCAACCTTCATTCTTTAATTCAAGAGCGTTGCCGTGTCCTGTTTCTCCCGCAACAATTGTCGATGTATCCTCTGAGAAGAACTTATCCCAATTGGCGTCATCTTTACAAAATGTGTCCTTTGCTGTCTGACCTACTGTATATCTGTCAAAATTTTCGCTCAGCAGTACCGAACCGGTCGGATCTACAGGATCGGTCGGTGTTTCCGGCTCCGATGCTTCGCTCTCAACCGTAACCTTGACATTGTCTATGTAAACATTTTTGCCGTTGTCATTATCTATTCCGTCCGCCATGAAACGAATTTTATTCACACCTGCCTGATTAAACGTATATCCCGAGGGAGGTGCGACGTTTGTGCAAACGCTTGTTCCGTCTACACTTATGCTTGTAAGGCTGTCCTTTACGGTGATATTTACCGTTACCCACTTGTTTCTCTCAATATCCCCTTCTATAGATGTTGCCTTAGAAACATCATATTCCGTACCTACATGAAAATTACCTAATTCATTATAATTTTCTCCAAAATAGATAACCTCCGAATTATCGGTTCCGCCTTCAAGGGCAATAGTTGATTTTGTGTTCCACGCGTCTCCGAGATTTAAATCATAGCTGATGTTAAGAGTATCATCGGCTTTCAGGGTACCCATGTTTAAATAGATTTGCTCCCAAGCTTCCGCATAGTTGCCGTTTGCTGTCCATTTCCAGCAAATATCGTTTTCGGCACGCTGTGCCGGCTCTGTAGCAAACCAACCCATAAGATTTTGCCATGCGCTGTTCATTCCGCTTTTGTCGCTAAGCGATACGCTGTTAAAATTATCGTCAATAACAGTGGTAGTTGTTACTGTCGCAAGCGATACTGTTGAAAATACAGCTATGTTTGCGGCGATCATTGCCGCAGCAGTTACTGTTGATATAATCTTTTTTAATTTCATAATATAATCCTACCTTTCGGTATAAGTTTTAAAATAGATTTATTAATTCTTTTTGTTCCCTTTCCGGGGGAACACCTGTTTAACAGATTTACTTTCTTATCACACTCCATTCTTCTGTTTTTTTGCTATTTTACAAGACGTATAGGTTCAAACTGCTTATAATTCTTACCGCTGCCGATACCGTCATTATAATGCATATATCCTCTCGGACTGTCATTATCGGTATCGTTTACAATAAGACCGAATTTGACAATGCTGTCCTTGCTTACCGCATAATCATCACCGAAAATCTCCGTCCACGGAACTTAATCCGTCAAAACAACATCCTCGCAGCCTCCCACTTCCATATCCTGCCACATATCGTTCACGCCGAGCGCTATAATATAAGCCTGAGCCGCCTTGTCGGTCGCCCAGAATGCATTTATATCCGCAAAAGATTCACAGTACTCCTGTGCTGTCATGCCGCCCTTTGAAAAATTATATACCTTGCTGCCGGTCATTCTCGCAATATACTGTCCCCATGAATGTTCATAAAGATCATAATATGAATGCTTTCCATCCTTATCTATGGTTTCAAATTCGCCCGATGACAGACTGTCTCCTATGCAGCATATTCTTCTGAATATCCCACAAAAGCCTCCGTCAGGCACAATTCTGTCAAGCGGCTTTTCATTTTCCGATACATAATAGTCATTAATATTCATTTTTATAATCCGAAATCCTTTCTCAAAACCTTTACGGTTTAGAACTTTATTTCACAAAGAAGCACACAGGATATCCGAAAATACCCTGTTTATCAGGTAAATAATATGGTTTATTTATTCTTTGACAACTTTAAATATCGTATAATCATACTTCTAATCAATAATACCCATATTTATAATTTGGTCATAAATATAATCAGCCATCAGTTTATGACCATTCTCATTCGGATGCAGTCCGTCCGGCGCATACTCATCCCAGCCGAGCGTCTCAAAATTAAGTTCTTCCGGATGATACATATCTATAACAGGAATGCCGTAACGGTTGGCAATTTCTATCTCGGCGTTAACAAACTGCTCAAGAGTAAACCCACCGCTTGTCGTACCGGGATATGCTCTTTTCACCGGAGTAAGAATAACTATCTGCTTATCGGGATACTTTTCAAGCAATACCCGGCACAACCTGTTAAATCCGCCGCAGAATGTGGGTGCCAAATATAAATCGTCTGTCGAACCCAGATCAACATAACCTGCGTTTTCACCAAAATCGTTTGTACCGCCCAGACAGAACACGATATCGGCATCGTTATTCATATTTGCAGCACGCTTTATGAATGATGCGCCGTATTGGTTATTACGAGCAAGCTCTGTACCCGATATTCCGTAATTGCAGAAATTATCATGAGAAACATTCAATTTATCCGCAAGATAGTAAAGATATGCTTTGCTTGTTCCCATCCCTTGTGTTATCGAATCACCCAAGAAATTTGCTTTCATATCCGCACTTACCGTTACCGGTGATGGATTATAACTATACTTCTTTAACACAATCGGCTCACACAACGGTTTCATGCTTACTTCCTTGTCCCATACAAACAATTTGAGTGTATAGGTCTCCGACGCATCACCGTTATAGCTTTCCGTTTCTTTGTTGACTGATATGCATACAGGTAACTCTCTGCTGTCGTAAATTGCGGCATAAATATCCGCATCATCAGCCTTCGGACCTCTTTCGTATGAGAAACTTACCGTTCCGTTTTCGCATGTATATTCCGCCTTTTGCACATAGTCACTCGGCAATTTTGGACGCGCCGGCTTGCTGTCTGTCTGAGTTACGGAGATTTCATCAAGATATACGGGAACCGCTGCTTTATAACTTTGAATCTTAAGAGAGGTAAAGTCCTTCGCAGCTCCGATATTAGCTAATTTTCCGACAGCAACTACCGTACCGCTCATATACTTTACTGCCCAATCCACTGTTCCTGCAGTTCTGTCAACAACCGCATATAATTCATACCATGCTTCACTGAGCTGTGTTCCGTCACCGGTTATTTTTAAATCGTCTACATTCACAAGATTTTTATAGGATTCACCATTAACAATCTGTATATCGAAATTACAGCTCGCTTTCCCCTTAAACATCGTATCAATCACAGCATACTGTTTTGATATGGTCATGTTTTTATACTCAAAATTAATATTATTGGGCCAATCTTTATTCTTTAACTCAAGAGCGTTGCCGTGTCCTGTTTCTCCCGCAACAATTGTCGATGTAGTCTCTGAGAAGAACTTAACCCAATTGGCGTCATCTTTACAAAATGTGTCATTTGCAGTCTGACCGATTTCATATCTGTCAAAATTTTCGTTCAGCAGTACCGAACCGGTCGGATCTACAGGATCGGTCGGTGTTTCCGGCTCCGATGCTTCGCTCTCAACCGTAACCTTGACATTGTCTATGTAAACATTTTTGCCGTTGGCATTATCTATTCCGTCCGCCATGAAACGAATTTTATTAACGCCTTCCTGATTAAACGTATATCCCACAGGAGGTGCGATGTTCTCGCAAACGCTTGTTCCGTCTACGCTTATGCTTGTAAGGCTGTTCTTTACGGTGATATTTACGGTTACCCACTTGTCTCTCGCAATATTACCCTGCGAAGCAGTTGCTGTTTCAACCCCATATTCCGTACCTACATGAACATCGCCCGCAGCATTATAATTTTCTCCAAGCTGGATAACCTCTGAATTGTTTGTTCCTCCTTCAAGGGCTACAATAGATTTTGTATTAGCCTTATCTCCGGCAATCTTTAAATCATAGCTGATATTAAGAGTATCATCGGCTTTCAGGGCATCCATGTTTAAATATATCTGCTCCCAAGCTCCCGCATTATTACCTGTTTTTAACCATTTCCAGCAAATATCGCCTTCAGCACGTTTTTCAGGTTCCATGCTCGACCAGCCAAACCCCATATTTTCCCACGCACCATTCATTTCGATCTTATTTCCATCTAACAATACGCTGTTAAAGTTATCATCAATAATAACAGTTTGTTCTGTTGCTGCAAACGATACCGTTGAAAAAGCAGCCAAGTTTGCGGCGATCATTGCCGCAGCAGTTACTGTTGATATAATCTTTTTTAATTTCATAATATAATCCTACCTTTCTGTATAAGTTTTAAAATAGATTTATTAATTCTTTTTGTTCCCTTTCCGGGGGAACACCGGTTTAACAGATTTACTTTCATATCACACTCAATTCCTTTGTTTTCTTATTTTATAAGTATTATAGGCTCAAACTGCTTATAATTCTTACCGCTGCCGATACCGTCATTATAATGCATATATCCTCTCGGACTGTCGTTATCGGTGTCGTTTACAATAAGACCGAATCTGACTACGCTGTCCTCGCTTACCGTGTAATCATCACCGAAAATCTCCGTCCACGGTATTGCCGCTTCGTATATGGTATGTGTTCCTTTTCGGGTAACTGCCGCATTTATCTTATCGGGACAATCCCCCGTTGCCTTCCCGCAGGCTGACTGCAGTCTCTGTACCGTAAGTATTCCATCATCGGACAATCCTATCTGAAATTCCTCGAATTTCTGCGTATCTGCCGGATACGGCGGCATAACATTACTGAAGCCAAACTGCATACCGTCCGAATGCCAAATATCTACGCCTGTAAACGGCTGAGTATGTGTATCGTCCGTTACGTCTATTGCCATATAC
Source organism: uncultured Bacillota bacterium (assembly GCA_949297205.1). Taxonomy (GTDB): domain Bacteria; phylum Bacillota; class Clostridia; order UBA1381; family UBA1381; genus RGIG1988. Next base: position 4,915 of record CASFSH010000276.1, read on the forward strand.
AACGCCTCATCGTCCCACATAAAGTTTCCTTTAAAGCTGAGATCGTCTTTGCCTTTCCATTCCTTGCCAAGTTTCCAATGGTCCGCCGTATCCGAGCAAAACCATACTGCGTTCCATTCATTCACGGACATTTTTCCGTCAATTGTCGGCTTTTTGGCGGTGTATTTTGCATAGGTCAGCGTGTCGCTGTCGGTCTGCATAAATGAATATCCGTTGTCAAGCGTCATATTGATGTTCGTTTTCATTATACGCACTTCACTTAAATTCGGGAGTCGCACCGCATACTGCTTTTCTTCTCCCGGCTTTAGCCGTACAACATTGTTGTTTGAATTATAATAGTCATAATCGGGCAATTCAATATTTACAGTCGCAAAAATTTCTCTGTTTGATATATTCTTTACAGAAACACTGCCTTTAAAATCGTTATTGTCCTTGTATTCGTACTTCATATCAGCCGTAAGAGGATTTACAATCGTAACCGTTCCCGTACCGGAGTAATAAAGCCTGCCGTTTGCATAAACACGGAGTGTAAAGTTATTGTCGCCAAGCTTATCAGCCGGACATTTAAATGTTATCTTATCTTTTTCAACAACGTTTTCAAGCTCGCTTTCCACTTCAATTTTAATATCCGCGGAA
>CASFSH010000277.1 GCA_949297205.1 uncultured Bacillota bacterium
GTATATAATAATACCTCAGGCATTTAAAAATGTACTTCCGGCACTTGCAAATGAATTTATTGTACTGCTGAAAGAAACATCGGTATCGGGATATATTGCCCTTCAGGATTTAACAAAGGGCGGAGATATAATAAGAGGACGAACTTTTGATGCGTTTATGCCTTTGTTTGCGGTTGCGGGAATCTATCTTGTAATGGTTATATTCTTCACTAAACTTGTTAATATTCTTGAAAGGAGGCTTCGTAAGAGTGAACGGTGATTATCTTATAGAAACAAAAGACCTGTGTAAATATTATTACGGCGGAAAAATAAAAGCACTTGACAATGTAAATATAGGAATCGGAAAAGGAGAAGTTGTTGTTATAATAGGACCTTCCGGTTCAGGAAAATCCACATTTCTCCGGTCATTGAATCTTCTTGAAATGCCTACTTCGGGAAAGGTGATATTTGAAGGATATGATATAACAAATTATAAATCAAATATAAACAAACACAGACAGAAGATGGGAATGGTATTTCAGCATTTTAATCTGTTTCCACATATGAATGTTCTGAAAAACATGACTGTTGCACCTATGAAGCTTTTAAAAATGTCCAAAGAGCAGGCAGAAGAAAAAGCAATGGATATGCTAAAGCGTGTAGGTCTTTCAGACAGGGCAAACGCATATCCGTCGCAGTTATCGGGAGGGCAAAAACAGAGAGTTGCCATTGTAAGGGCTTTATGTATGAATCCTGATGTTATGCTGTTTGACGAACCTACATCTGCACTTGATCCCGAAATGGTAGGAGAAGTTTTGGATGTTATGAAAAGTCTTGCAGGTGAGGGAATGACCATGGTTTGTGTAACACATGAAATGGGATTTGCAAAAGAAGTTGCGGACAGAATAATATTTATGGATGAAGGAACGGTAGGAGAAATGGGAGAACCGGACAAAATATTTTCCGATCCTCAGAATGACAGAACAAAACAATTTTTAAAAAGTGTTTTATAAAATAATATTTGGTATAATTACAGCAATAATGAGAAAATATAATATTATAAAATGTAAAAAAATTCACATTTTATTAAAAAAACTTTAATAAAATTGTGAAAAAAAATAAGAATAAAATATATGAATATTTGATATTTTTACTAAAAAAATATAAAAGAATTTGGTAAAAATAAAAAAAGTATTGACTACAAAGAATTTTTTTGTTATTCTTATGTTATTATAAATTGAGTAATATCTCAGCGTAGATAAAAATAACATATAAATTGTAGATTAACTTTACAGGGGGATATCAGCTATGTTTTCAAAAGAGGTTGTTGTACAAAATCAGGTTGGACTACACGCTCGGCCGGCTACCTTTTTTATTCAGAAGGCAAATGAGTTTAAATCCAGTATTTGGGTGGAAAAGGATGAAAGAAAGGTTAATGCAAAAAGTCTGTTAGGAGTATTATCGCTTGGTATCACCAAAGGAACTTCAATTGTAATTATTGCTGATGGTGCAGATGAACAGGAAGCAGTAACTACTTTGGTTAATCTTATTGCATCAAATTTCACTGAATAATCAGTTTGTACAATAGTAAAAGGAATTAACTCTACCGTATAAGTAGAGTTATTTTTTTCATTTGCCGGTATAGTTTAAAATGAAGATATTGGTTAAATAATGCTCACTGAATAAATGCGATTTTCAATCGCATTTAAAAAAATTATGACTATTGTCAAAATTTTTCATGTAAAAT
>CASFSH010000278.1 GCA_949297205.1 uncultured Bacillota bacterium
ATTTTACATGAAAAATTTTGACAATAGTCATAATTTTTCTAAATGCGATTGAAAATCGCATTTATTCAGTGAGCATTATATAAAGTAATTTGAGATTTTAAAAAGCTGCTGCAAACTGGTTTATTTTGCGGCAGCTTTTAAATTTTTGTTATTATTTATTATACGAAAGCTCAATAATATATTTTTCGTTTGGAACTGTTTTAAAGCTGATGTAGCCGTTTTCAACAGGATAATCTTCTGATGAATATGCGTTTCCGACATATATTTTGCAGTCATGACCGGTCTTTGATAAAATCTCTATTTGTGAAATTATTTTATCCTTCCATTTCAAGGATACTTCAAATGCACCTCTTGCAGTGAGGCCATGAAAACTTCCTGTACTCCAATTATCCGGTAAAGCCGGAAGAAGATGTATATAGCCTTCGTGACTCTGCATAAGCATTTCGGCAATTCCGGCAGTTGCACCGAAATTTCCGTCAATCTGAAACGGCGGGTGTGTGTCCCATAAATTATTTAATGTACATCTTGTTAAAATCATATTTAAAAGATCATATGCCCTGTTTCCGTTTTTAACTCTTGCCCATGCATTAATTTTATGTGCGGTTGACCAGCCGGTGGACTCGTCGCCTCTTTCGTTTAAGGTAAATTCCGCAGCTTTAATCCATTCGGGATTGTTACGGTTTATTAATGTTCCGGGACAAAGACCTATCAATTGAGAAATATGACGGTGATGATACTGTCCTATATCTCCGTAATATTCTTCTTCACGAAATTCTTTTATCTGACCTGATTTCCCAATAATAACAGGATCTAAATGATCTATTTCTTTTTTTATTTCATCAAGGAGTTTATCATTGTCATTAAGAATTTCTGCAGCCTTTAAGGTGTCGCTGTAATTTTCATATATCATTTGCTGATCAAACGCACAGCCGACGGTATAATAATGTGATCCGTTGTGTTCCTGTTCGGGAGATGCCGAGTATTTTGCAAGATATTTTCCGTCCTGTTTTATCAGAACCTTTGATAAAAATCTTGACATTGACAAAAGGGCGGGATATGTTATGTTTTTTAATATATTTTTATCGTCTGTAAATTCATAATAATCGGTAAAAAGCTTTGATGTAAAAGCTCCTGTTCCGGGTCCTGAATGACCGTGGAAAGGTTCGTCCATGCCAAAAATTGTGTAAAGCCATGCACCAGTTCCGATAATCCAGCCGTCAGCACCTTGCCCATCTTCGTGGTTTTCCGGGAAAAATCGTGAAACATAATCGCTTGCAAGGTCCTCGGCAAGAGGAAGATATGCATTAAAATAGTCGGAATATATTTCAAACATATCAATAAGATTTGTATTAAAAGCAGGCCAATAGTTCATCTGTACATTTATATTGTGCCAGTAACCGCTTGACCAGGGTGAGGAGTCATATTTATTCCAGGTGCCCTGCAAATTTGCCGGATATGTTTTCGGACGGGAAGATGCTATTAAAAGATAGCGTCCGTACTGAAAATACAGTTCTTCAAGGTATTTGTCCTTTTTGCCGTTTTTGTATTCTGATAAAAGTGTATCGGTTGTTTTTTGATTGTCTGTTCCTCCCAGGTCTATTGATGCTCTTTCAAAAATGGGGGAGTAGTCGGCAATATGTCTTTCTTTTAATTCGGAATAAGTAAACTTTGAAGCGTCTTCAATTATTTTACTTACTTTTTTGTGCGGTGCTTCAAAACCGGCCAATTTTAATTTGGCATTATTTTGGGTGAAAACTTCACGGCATAATTTATAGTTAGTTCCCACAGCGGTAATTATCAATGCTTCATCGGCATTTGTTACTTCAATTGTATTTCCTGACTGCTTATATTCTCCTCCCTTTATTTTAACCAAAACCTGACCTTCAAAAAGGATTTTATAAAATTCCATTTCACCGAAAAAGGTTATAAGATTATCATTAACTTTTACTTCTCCTGTTTTACCCATTCCGTCACCTTCTTTAAAAAGGTAAGGCTTAATAAACGGTATTTCGGGACGTACGGTAAAAGAAAGAGAACCATTTTTATCCGATGTAAGATGTGTGACAAATACCTTGTCGGGATAGCTTGTAAAATATTCTCTTTTATATTTTACACCGTTATAAATATAACTTACATATGATATTGCTTTGTTTAAATTTAAGCCACGCTCAAAGCCGGATACATTATCATGATTAAAATCTATGTATAATTCGCAGAAATTGTTAAGTCCTCCGGTACCGCAATAGGGATTTGAAAGACTGTTTTCGGTAATCTGCAAGCGTTCCGTAACTGTTCTTCCGAAAATATTAACTCCCATGTAGCCGTTTCCTATCGGCAAAGACCATTTTTCCCAGCCGTCATCGGGAATGTTATGGGGATTTTTATGATCGTACTGCGACAGATTTTCATTTCCGAAAGGCGCCGGGGCATTATATCGTAATTCGTAATTTTTCATTTGGGTATCCTCCTGTAATGTTTCATTGACGCTATGTTATTTTAACATTTATATAATATCAATATTTTTTTATGATGTCAATATTTTTGCCGATTTTAAAATAAAGGTATTAATAAAATATGTAAAAAAACTTGACACATAGGGAAAATGGTGGTATAATTTGTAGGAAAAGTAGGAAAAGTATGACATACAAAAAGGATTGGCTTGTTTTGTATGTCAGATTTTTTGTGTCAAAATGTATATGAGAGGTGGGAAAATGCCAAAGGGAAAACATATATTAAGTTTGCCAAAAGGGAAATATGTGTTTGGTACCGCAAGAGTCGGAGAAAAAGGACAAATAGTTATCCCAAAAGAGGCAAGGGTTGCGTTTGATATAAAACCCGGAGACAATCTCTTGATATTGGGTGATGAAAAAAGCGGTATTGTAATTACAAAAACAGATGTCATAAATGAAGTGGCAAATAAAATACTTAATGACATAAAGGAGTAACATGGAAAATGAGTAAATTTGAAATGTATCAGCAGATGGGAATTTGCAGGGAGGTGTATGAGTACGGCGAAGAAATATTAAACAGTCTTAAGGATAGATTTGAGAAAATTGATGCAGTTGCAGAATATAACCAGTTAAAGGTTATAAATGCAATGCAAAAAAATCAAGTTAATGCAACTAATTTTATGGCAACAACAGGATATGGTTATAATGATGAGGGACGAGATAACTTAGAGAGGGTATATGCAGATTGTTTTCATACTGAGGCAGCTTTAGTAAGACCTCAGATTACCTGCGGAACCCATGCGCTTGCAGTAGCTTTGAGTGCAAATTTACGACCGGGGGATGAGCTTTTATCACCGGTGGGTAGACCATATGACACCTTGGAGGAGGTTATAGGAATAAGAGAATCCATAGGCTCTTTAAAGGAGTACGGAGTTATATACAGACAGGTTGACCTTTTGGAAGATGATTCTTTTGACTATGACGCAATTAAAAAAGCCATAAACGAAAAAACAAAGCTTGTAACAATTCAGCGTTCAAAGGGGTATCAGACAAGAGAAACCTTTTCTGTAAAAAAAATCGGTGAACTTATAAAGTTTATAAAAGAAATCAAACCCGATGTTATTTGTATGGTTGATAATTGTTACGGTGAATTTGTGGAAACAATAGAACCGTCAGATGTTGGGGCAGATATGATAGTAGGATCTCTTATTAAAAATCCGGGAGGAGGACTTGCGCCTATCGGTGGATATATCTGCGGAACAAAAGAGTGCGTAAAAAGATGTTCATATCGTCTGTCAGCACCGGGACTCGGACAGGAAGTAGGTGCAAATCTTGGAATAATTCAATCCATGTATCAGGGATTTTTCCTTGCTCCGACTGTTGTTTCCGGAGCTTTAAAAGGAGCAATATTTGCCGCAAACATTTATGAAAGTCTTGGATTTAAGGTTGTTCCCAACAGCACTGAGTCAAGACATGATATTATTCAGGCAGTAGAACTGGGTTCTGCAGAAAGAATGGTTGCATTTTGCAAAGGTATTCAGGCAGCAGCACCCGTTGACAGCTATGTGGTACCTGAACCGTGGGCAATGCCGGGCTACGACAGTGATGTTATTATGGCCGCCGGAGCGTTTATTCAGGGTTCGTCAATCGAGCTTAGCGCAGACGGCCCCATACGTGAGCCTTATGCGGTATATTTTCAGGGTGGTCTTACATGGTATCATGCAAAACTCGGAATATTGATGTCACTGCAAAAATTATATGAAGAAAAACTTGTTGATTTGGGAGGAAATAAATAATGTGGCTTATACTTTCGCTTATTGCACTGCTTTTCTGGAGCGGTTCGGATTTGTTCAGTAAAATAGGTTCAAAGCCTGATGACAAATTAAGTCATTGGAAAATGGTAATGATGGTTGGACTTGTAATGGGACTTCATGCTATGTTTGAGATTTTTGTATCAAAAACACCAATATCGCTTGATGCGATTATTACATATCTTCCGGCTTCGCTTTTGTATATCTTTTCAATGATACTCGGATATGTGGGATTAAGATACATCGAACTTTCGATATCTTCTCCTATTTGTAATTCGTCAGGTGCGATTTCTGCAATATTATGTTTTTTCGTTTTGGGACAAAGGCTTGAACCAATGCAGGCAGTAGCGGTTATTCTGATTTGTATTGGTGTTATCAGTCTTGGTATTGCTGAATATACCGAAGATGATGAAAAACGCCGTTTAAGACAGTCAACCGCAAATGTAAAATACTCAAAAAGCGTGCTTGCAATTTTATTGCCTGTTTTATACTGTCTTTTAGATGCGGCAGGAACATTTGTTGACAGTATAATTCTCGATACTGATGTTGCAGTTACCGGCAGCTTTGTCGGCGGTGTATTCTGTGATACGGGTGCGGTATATCCTTCAAGATTTTTAAATCTTTTATTGTGCGGACGTTTGGAAGAATCAACTGCAAATGTTGCATATGAGCTTACATTTTTGTTTATGGGTATAATTGCCGCTATATATGTTCTGATAATCAAAAGAGACAGACTTACAGTTAAACGTGATACTCCGAAACTTATAGGCGGTGTCTGCGAAACAATCGGACAGTTTGCATATGTGTTTGCAATCGCCGCATACCCAATAGGTGCAGCACCTGTAATATCTGCATATTGTATTGCATCGGTAATATGGAGCAGTATTTTCCTAAAAGAAAAACTCTCGGCAAAACATTACTTCTCTATTATAATTGCAATAGTGGGAATAGTGCTTCTTGCATTGTATGAAGGTCTTTCAGGAGATGTATAAAAATAAATAATAAAAAAGGCTCACAGACAGGAAATTTTATGTCTGTGAGTGTTTTTTTATAAAGAATAAATAACCCCTCATCAGACTGAAAATAAACTGATAAAGGGCTATTGTTATTATTAATCTTTGTTTTCCAAAAAATTTCTAAGTCTTTGAATACCCTCAACAATAGTATCCATGCTTGTTGCATATGACCATCTTACATATTCCGGTGCACCGAAACCTGTACCCGGGACCAGTGCAACCTTTTCTTTTTCAAGGAATAAATTTGCAAAATCGTCTGCGTTATTGATTACTTCTCCGTAAAGAGTTTTACCTATAAGTTCCTTAATACTCATCATAATATAAAATGCTCCGTGAGGATTAATGCAGGAAACTCCGTTAATTTCATTTATTGCTTCAACCATATAGTTACGTCTTTTTAGGAAATGTCTGCGCATTCTTTCGATTTCGTCTGTCGGACCGGTAAGTGCCGCAACAGCTGCTGCCTGCGCTATTGAATTCGGGTTTGATGATGCGTGTGACTGAACATTTGCCATTATCTTTGCAATTTCACTTGTTGCTGCTGCATATCCTATTCTCCAGCCGGTCATGGCATATGTTTTAGAAACACCGTTTATAACTATTGTACGCTTTTTGATTTCTTCGTTAAAGGAGGCAATACTTACGTGTTCTCCCTCATATATTAAATGTTCATATATTTCATCAGATACCACAAATAAATTATTGGAAACAGCAAAATCAGCTATATCCTTTAATTCTTCTCTTGTATAAACCATACCGGTGGGATTTGACGGTGAGTTTATAATAATTGCTTTTGTTTTTGGTGTAAGAGCCTTTTGCAGGTCGGAAACAGTAACCTTAAAATTCTGATCTTCTGTTGCATTGGCAATTACAGGAACACCGTCTGCAAGTTTAACCATTTCGGGGTAGCTAACCCAAAAAGGTGCCGGAATGATAACTTCATCACCGGGATTTAAAATTGCCATAAACGCATTTACCAGCGAATGTTTTGCTCCGTTTGATACAACAATGTCACCCGGTGCATAGTCAAGACCGTTTTCGTCTTTAAATTTTTTTGCAACCGCTTTTCTTAGCTCTAAAGTTCCCGCAGCAGGGGTATATTTTGTCATGCCTTTATTTATTGCGGCGATTGCGGCGTCTTTTATATGCTGAGGAGTGTCAAAATCAGGTTCTCCACAGCCGAATCCGACAACATCTTCACCGTTTGCTTTCATTTCTTTATATTTTGAATCAATTGTAAGTGTGGGTGATGAACTTATTCCTTTGGCTTTTATAGATAGCATTATAAACCCTCCGATTTTTTGAATTAATAAAAAAAGAAAATTGCATTTTTTCTAAACAATATAATTATATTTTACATTATTTTTATTAAAAATGCAAGAAATAAAGTAAAAAAATTCAAAAATTTTAAACTATAGACAAATACTTATTAATCTGTATATGTTTTTATATGCAATTTTTTGAAGTGTTTGAAAATTATACCCTTTTTTTACAAGTTCATTAAAAATAATATCAATATTCTCAATGCCGCACAGATTTGCAGGAAGAAAGTCAATACCGTCAAAATCGGTACCGATACATATATTGTTTTCGCCGCCGAGAGATAAGAAATGTTCTATATGTTTAGTGACATCTGAAGTATTCGCATCATTTTTGCCATTTAGAAAAGGAGGGTATAGATTTATACCAACAACGCTCCCTGATTTAATAATTTTTTGGAATTGTTTATCCGTTATGTTGCGGGGATTGGGACATATTGTGTATGAATTTGAATGACTTAATATAATTGGTTTTTTTGAAATGTTGATTGCGTCATAAAAAGTTTTTTGATTTGCATGGGAAAGGTCGATAATTATTTTGTTTTCATTCATAAAATTAATGACTTGAGCCCCAAAATCAGAAAGACCTCTGCCGTCACCTAAAGCCCCTCCGCCTAAAGCATTGTCATTGTTCCATGTAAGCGACAGCATACTAACTCCAAGTTTTTTATATGTTTTTAAATCGGAAATTTTTGTAACCGCTTCGCCGCCTTCAATTGAAATAAATGCCGATAAAGAATTGTTATCCCGACATTGTATTAAATCAAAATAATTTTTGCATATTTCAACATTGTTACGTGCCGCCTGTTTGTGTATAAAATTTATTACTTCGGTACATCTTTCGACGGGATTACAGTAATATTCAGGTGATATAAAGACAGCAAAAAAAGGAGTGTACATTTTATATTCTGTCATTCTTTTTATATCAATATGCAGCGGGTTTTCAAAAAGTGAGTAATTTTTATCAAAAGCTTTTGTTGCTGTATCACAGTGAGTATCGCATACAATATAATTTTTCATAATCATTTTCCTTTATAATATTATTTAAAATAAACATATGAAAAAAACAGAAAAATTTGCCTGTCCGCCCAATTTTTATAATATTAATCCTGTTTGACATAAAAAGAATTTTATAATAAAATATAACAGTATACAAAAAAATGTTTATAACATAAAACTTAAGAAAAACTTAAGAATTTTATTAGGGCAATACTAAGAAATGTTTGATATAATAATGTCCGAAGGAGGAAAAGGTATGAGGAAATATAATGTTCTTGTGGTTGACGACGATAAGGAGATTGTAAGAAGTATAGAGTTATTTTTAAAGGCGGACGGATATGAAGTTATAAAAGCGTATAACGGACTTGAGGCAATAGATGCGGTAATGGAAAATGAAATACATCTTATAATACTGGATATTATGATGCCTGAATTAAACGGCGTGGAAACGCTTATCAAAATCCGTACAACAAAAAATATTCCCGTAATTCTTCTTTCGGCAAAATCGGAGGACTGCGACAAGATATTAGGACTTACGGCAGGGGCTGATGATTACGTAACAAAACCGTTTAATCCGTCCGAGCTTATGGCAAGAGTTAAGTCACAGATAAGAAGATACACAATGCTTGGAGGTATGAAGGAAGAAGATAACATTATAAAAATAGGTACTATGACGGTGGATACCGACAAAAAAACGGTAACCGTAGACGGTGAAGCGATAAAGCTTACGAAACTTGAATATAAAATAGTAGAGTTGTTGGCAAAAAACGAGGGAAAAGTCTTTTCGGTTGACGAAATTTACAGAATTGTATGGAAGGATGATACGATTGTGAGTGATAATGCAGTTGCGGTACATATACGTCATATCAGAGAAAAGATAGAAATAAATCCGAAAGAACCTAAATTTTTAAAGGTGGTATGGGGGATAGGATACAAAATTTCCCTTGATTAGAAAGGAAGATGAAGAAATGTACAATAAATATTTTAAAATTGCGGCGGCGTTGCTGGTGGGGATAATATTTGCCGCCTGCGGAAGTATTTTTGCAAACGGCATTATATCAATAGAGAGCAGAAAGGACTCTGTTTATCGGTTTGAGCCGTCTTTTAGGGACAGTCACTATATACGTGAAAAGCTGTCGGAACCGATATGGGCAGTTGCAAATGCATAT
>CASFSH010000279.1 GCA_949297205.1 uncultured Bacillota bacterium
GCAGAACAAATAGGTCAGCCGATAGAAAATGTATGTGAATTTTTAGAAATTTCGGAGGATGAGTTGATTCCTAGTAAAGCAGTGGGAAGATTCGATTTTAATGAACCGATACTATATGAAAATATTGAATTCACCAAATATCTGTTATTCGGAGATTATTCATCCAAACAGGATGTATTATATGGTATGGGCTATGAGTGCCATTTGGAAAACCGGGCTGAAGACTTATCAGCTTTGGTAACTGCTATTAAAGAAGATTTAACCGAGTTGTATGGATCGCCGTCAACCGATGCCGGTATTGTAAATGTTATAGGTGAAGAAAGAGATTTTTCAAAATATCCTATTCCCACCCGATTAATAGAACGATGGTCTGTAAATGATGATTCCGGTGCAGAAATAGAAATGGCAGTCTTTATTTTAGATGATTGGGTTTCAATTACGGTTGAAGATAAGCTGAGTATGTTGCCAAATGTGACAAAACAAGAGTAATAAGCAAAAGGGTTTAGTCTGGTAATTTAGCAATAAATTATTTGTTTTCTTAAACTGAAAAGAGGTCGGATAAATTTTCGACCTCTTTTATAATGCTAATCATTCATTGTCAAGATGTTTTGTATTTCCAAAGGTGATACATCTCGTAATTCTCTGTTTGTTTTAACTGCAATTGCAGCGGCAATACCGCAGGCTTCTCCGATAGCTACGCAAATAGGCATTGCACGGAAATTGGAATGTGCCATATGAGTACCCGAAATATTTCGACCGGATAAAAGCAAACCGTTAATTTCTTTAGGAACAAGACAGCCGTACGGAATTGTATATCCTTTGGTTTGTTTAAAGTTTTTCTGTACTCCTGTTTTGTCAAGACTTGCCCCTGTAATATTGTGAACGTCAAAATTAAAATATGCATCACGTACAACCCAATCATCAAACACTTTTGCCGCAAGAATATCTTCTTCGGTTATTTGTTTGCAGCCGATAAAATGTCTGGTTTCCCTTATACCGATTAATGAAGCGGCACTTATAATATAACAGTTTTCATAGCCGGGCACATATTCACGCAAAAAATCAACAATAGGAATCATTTGTTCACGGCAGATGATTTCGGCTTTTGTCAAGTCCTCTGCTTTTGTGCCGTCAACATCAATGCAGTTTGTCATGTTGCAGGTTACAATTCCTGGTATTGTTGAACGGTACAGCAGTACGTGACCGGCAGGATAAGGCAGCAATTTTTTTGCGAGTTCTTGTAGTTCTCCTTTGGGAGTTTCTACGGTTGTTTCAAAAGACCCGGGGAAAACCGCACGTTCCATATCAACGCCGCCGACCTTAAACATAAGCGTTGCAGGCTGCATTTTATTGTCACTTTCTCTTCCCAAAAAATATGATGCACCTGCGTGCATTGCAACATCACCGTCTCCGGTGCAGTCAATAACGGCTTTTGCCGTATACGCTTTACGTCCGCTTTTGCTTTCAGTGACTACTCCGATGACTTTATTGTCTTTTGTTATTGTATCGCATACAAGGGTATATAACAATATGTTTACTCCTGCTTCTTTAAGCATTTCCATATAAGTAATTTTAAGCATTTCAGGATCTATATGGATTTTAGGAGAGTAATTTTTAAATGTATTTTTTTCTGCTGCTCTGTTCAGTATTTCATCATAAAGGTGACTTCGTACACTTCCTGTAAAGTGACTCATAAGACCGCTGGTTGAAATGCCTCCCACACTTCCGCAGTACTCAATCATAAGGACTTTTGCACCTCTGCGTGCTGACATCAGTGCGGCAGAAACTCCTGATGGACCCGATCCTGCTACAATTACATCATAATTTTTTTCTATCGGAATATTCATTTCCGCTTGATGATAAAACATTTTTTCACTTCCCATTGACTTTAATATTAATTTTGATTATAATAAGATTATATATTAAAAAATGTAAAAAATATTCTAAAATTTATAGTAAAAATATTAAAATCGTGCAAAGGAAAAATTATGGAAATACAAATTCAGGATATTACCGGGTATATTGAGTATCTGATAAAGGAAAAAGGATTGTATGTTACACTGCATTATGACATTGCCTGTCATCAAGACCTTATAAAATATAATTTTCATTTATCTCCGTATTGCCGGTATATAAAAACTACATGTGAACAGTGGGACAACTGTATAAAACGTCAGTATAAGGTGATACAAAAGTGTGCTGAGGGTGAATTTTTTGGAGTATGTTATGCCGGGGTAGGGGAGTTTGTGTATCCTGTGAATTATAAGGGAACAATTGTGGGATTTATATCTGTAAGCGGGTATTTGTCGGATAATGAAGAAAAGACAGCGGAGAAATTAAAAATTTTTTCAAAACGCAATGCTATATCAATAAAAAAACTGCAAAGATACAGATATGAATATCTGAATAAAGAGATACCTAAAAAGTGTGAACTGGATATATTTATTCATCCTCTTGTTTTAATGTTGGAAGTTTTTTATGAAAAATATAACTCAAATAAAGAGTTATCGGAGGATAATACTTTGTACCGGAATGTATTGCAGTATATAACATTAAATCATACACGAAAAATAACAATGCAAGAATTGAGTGAGAAATTTTTTTACAGTGTATCTACTTTAAGTCATATGTTTGAAAAAAACTGCAAAATGAGCTTAAACAAGTATATAGAAACCCTGCGTATGGAGGATGCAAAATGGCTCCTTAAAAACTCTGAATATTCAATGACTGAAATATCAGAGATACTGGGTTTTTGCAATTGTGCTTATTTTTCTTCCGTATTTAAAGAAAATTTTGGGGTAACTCCAAAGAAGTATAGAAATACATTTAAAAATCAGCTGTTTTCATCTGTTGGTCCATTATCTGTTTTTTCTGAAATACAGTAACGTGGACGGTGCTTTACCTCTATAAATATTTTGCCGATATATTCGCCGATAATGCCAAGACTGATTAGCTGAACTCCGGATAAAAAACATACTATGCAGGTAGTGGAAGCCCAACCGGCAATAGTTTTTCCCAACAGACTCTCCACAACAGCCCATATTATTCCTATACCGGAGAGAAATGAAACAAAAAAGCCAAAAAAAGCAATAAATCTTATGGGTTTTACCGAAAGCCCTGTTATGCCTTTTAAAGCAAGGGAAATCATCTTGCTTAAAGGATAATGGGATTTGCCGGAGATTCTTTCGTTGCGGTTATAATAAACGCTTGTGCTTTTAAATCCCACCATGGGAATTATTCCCCGTAAAAACATTTCTGTTTCCTGATATTTTGACAACTCATTTAATGCCCGTTTTCCTATTAATCTGTAATCGGCATGATTATATACAATTTCACCGCCGAGATTATTCAGAAGTTTATAAAACATTTGGGCAGAAAAACGTTTAAAAAATGTATCGGTTGATCTTTCGGCACGAACACCGTATACAATCTCACAGCCGTCAAGATATGCGTCAACCATATCTTCCATTACTGCTATATCGTCCTGACCGTCACAGTCAATGCTTATTGTAATGTCACATTTATCTTTTGCTTCCAAAAGACCTGCCAAAAGTGCATTTTGATGACCTTTGTTTCTGCTCAGGGAAATCCCGCAGAAATGATTGTCTTTTTCCGAAAGTGAACATATAATTTCCCATGTTTTATCCCGTGAACCGTCATTTACAAACATAATTTTACTGTTTTTGCTTATTTTATTTTTATTAATCAACAAATCAAGTTCTGCTTTAAACATGGGTGATGTCAAGGGCAGAACTTCTTCTTCGTTATAGCATGGAATAACTATATATAATACAGGTACATTGTTCATTTAAATACTCATCTCCGTTTTATGTATAAAATCGGCAATGTTTATATCGGTTTATTTTTAATAAAAGGTTAATTTTTCGGCAGGAGAAAAGCTCCTGCCGAAAAAAATATGGAAGTATTTAAATAAACAAATAATAACCAAGCCAATAAAATACAAGCAGTAAATTGTGTTTTAAATATTATATCATAACAATAAATTAAAAACAAGCAAAATTAATAAAAATTAAATAACAGTATTTTTGCCCACTGCAACCGGATAACTTCTTTGCCCGATTAGTTTTTTCCCTTCGGAAATAACGGTTTCTTTATCAAGTACAATATGATCAAGGTTAACTTTTTCTCCGATTACGGAATCCTGCATTATAATACAGTTTTTAATTACCGCACCTTTTTTTATTATAACACCTCTTGAAAGAATGGAATTTTTAACTGTGCCTTCTATAATACATCCATTGGAAATAAAACTGTTTTCCACAATGGCATTTTCTTTGTATGCTGTAGGCGCCATATCTTTGGATTTTGTATATATAGGATTATCAAGATTAAATAATTCTGCTCTGGTATCTTCATCAAGAAATATCATATTATTTTCAAAGTATGCTTTTAATGAATCAATTTTTCCGTAATATCCATTAAATTCATATCCAGTAATAATCATTCCATGCAATTTTTTTGAAAGGGCATCTTTTATGAAGTCATGATCACCTCTTGAACTACATTCATCTATTATACTTTCCAAAAGAGCTTTTTCCATAATATATAATTCAAGGCTTGCAAAGGATGATTTTGGATATTGCGGTTTTGATTCAATATCCGTTATTCTTTTGTTTTTATCAAGTTCAATTAAAGTATATCTAGATAAATCATCTTCGTCCGCCCCAGTCATATCTTTATAAACAATTGTTATATCGGATTGGTTTTCTATATGTTTTTCTACCACATCATTAAAGTCAATATTATATATTGCATTTCCGAGAGAAAGAATTACATATGTCTGATGGCTTTTTCTTAGAAATGCCTTAGCATTGGCAAGCATATCCAAATCTCCTCTTTTTTTGCCGTAGTCAAATTCGGCAAGGTTTGGAGGAATGATGTTTAGACCATGGTTTTTTCTGTCTAAATCCCATGGGCTTCCTGATTTAATATGATCCATAAGAGAACTGTAATTTGATTCGGTTACGACACCTATATTTGTTATACCTGCATTTGCCATATTTGATAAAATAAAATCAATTATTCTGTAACTGCCGGCAATCGGCAAGGCGATTACGGCACGTTTATCTGTAATCGGCGGTATTTTCTCATCGTTTGAAACGATAATTCCCATTGTATCTCTCATATCATTATTCTCCTTTCTTTAGCAATTCAGCTTCAACCATAGAGCCTGCCGGGATAACCGTATTTTTTGGAATTTCTGTTCCGCTTTCAATTAAAATAAGGTTGTTACTGCAGAGGTGAGAAGCGAAAGGATTATCTTTGATTTTTACTGTACCTATCTGGGCACCGTCGGCTATAACAGCACCTTCGCCTATTACTGCCTTTTTTATAATAACATTTTTGCCGATACGTGCACCGGACATTATAACAGAATCAATTACACGTGCACCTTTTGCAATGGATACACCGGCTGAGATGACACAGTGGTTTATTTCTCCGTTTATAACACATCCTTCAGTGAGAGTACTGTTTATAATTTTAGCATTTTTTCCTATATAGTGCGGAGCAAGAGGCATATTTCTGGAATATATGTTCCATTTTCTGTCAGAAACGTCAAATTTTGGTGGGCTGTCAATCAAGTCCATATTTGCCTCCCACAAACTGCTGATTGTTCCTACATCTTTCCAGTAGTCATCAAATTTCCAGCTTAACATCTTTTCGTTATTGGCAAGCATTGCCGGAATAATATTTTTACCAAAATCATTTGATGATAACGAATCATTTTCATCTTCAATAAGATATTTTTTTAATATCTCGTAGTCAAAAATATAAATACCCATTGAAGCAAGGTTACTTTTCGGATTTTTCGGCTTTTCTTCAAACTCGGTAATAATTCCATTTTCGTCCACATTCATAATTCCGAATCTGCTTGCTTCTCCCCATGGAACAGGCATTACGGCTATTGTAATTGCTGCACCTGATTTTTTGTGTGCAGAAAGCATTTCCCCGTAATGCATTTTATAGATGTGATCTCCTGAAAGAATGAGAACATTTTTAGGATTAAATTTTTCAAGAAATCCAAGATTTTG
>CASFSH010000280.1 GCA_949297205.1 uncultured Bacillota bacterium
CTGATAAGCAGCTCTTGCAATTTGTAATGCACTTTTTGTCATAATTCTAATATTTATTTATATAAAGGTGTATGTATATTTTCAATATAAAAAACGCTTCGTCGTTTCACATAAAACGCTTCGTCATTTTCTCCCAAACGCTTCGTCGTTTTTTCTGAGGACTTTTTGCGCCCTCACGCAACATCGTACAAACGCATACCCGCAAGTTTTTTCATCCGTGCAAATTTCGCCTTTTTTTCGGAAATACGAAAATGACAGATAAAAAAAATATACCACAGGAATAATATTTGACAAAAAGCTGTTGATATTCCGGCAAAAACACTATCTTTACAACAAAATCATTTTTATTAATCAATTAAAATCATTGAATTATGGCTAGTAGAAGAGACTTAAAAAAACATGTGAATTATATTTCTGAAGTAACTGTAGGTATGTGTATCATAGAAGGAATGAGTGCCGAGGCAGAAAGACGCGAGGCTATAGCAGACCTGGTGGAAAAGACACTTAACCTGCGTTCTGACATAATAAGCCGCATAAGCCATACTGAACCGGGCAATGTGAAAGGCTTTTACAAGAAACTGAAAGAAGATTTCAACAAACAGATAGAAGAAGTGTTCAACAAACTGAACGAAAAGTAAGCCACCCATAACTACAAGATATGAAGAAAGCACTTTTCAGCTTCATATACTTCAAACTTATGGGATGGAAGGCAGAGGTAAATGTCCCCGATTATGACAAATGTATCATCTGCGCTGCTCCGCATACCACAAACTGGGACCTGATAATAGGCAAACTGTTTTTAGGCGCCATAGGAAGAGAATCAGGCTTTTTCATGAAGAAGGAGTGGTTTTTCTTCCCTTTGGGATATCTTTTCAGGTGGATGGGAGGCATACCGGTAAACAGGAGCAAACGTACGTCGCTGGTGGAACAGACTGTAGAATTAATAAAGAAAAGTTCCAAATTCCATCTTGCAATAACTCCTGAAGGTACACGCTCGGCAAACCCCAACTGGAAAAAGGGGTTCTATTTCATAGCAAACGGTGCCGGAATACCGATAGTCCTGATAGGTATTGACTACGAAAAGAAATGTATCTATGCCAACAAAGCAATAATGCCGACAGGAGATATAGACAAGGATATGCGTGAGATAAAACTCTATTTTAAGGATTTCAAGGGTAAACATCCCGAAAAATTCGATATAGGAGAATTATAATCCATTCAGGGAACAAACATCAAGTTCTGAGTATAGAAGCAGAGCATAAAATATAATTTGCTTGCAAATGAACATAAAAGAGGCCGTCTGAAATCACTTCCGGACGGCCTCTTTTTCGTCAATAAAATAACAATATCAAAAAACAAAAAGATTACTTCTAGCCAATAAGGCGGCACCGATGGCATTCGCCTTTTCCTTCAGCTCGGACAAGACTATATCCGAATCACGATACATCATGTTCAGTGTATGTTTTCTTATTGCAGAGATTACCGGATGAAGGAGATAATCGCCAACCTTTGACAAATCTCCACCTATGATAACCTGCTCAGGATTGAAGATATTAATCAGTCCGCCGATATGACGTCCTAGCTTATGGCCTATTTCTTCCACCAGCTCTATAGCCAGGACATCTTCTCTCTCTACCGCATTAAAAATATCATCCAACTCAATCTCGTCAATAGATTTCTCTTTCAGAAGAACTGAGCTTTCCCCATTTTTAAGTCTTTCGATGAATTTACGGTACAAAGCAGAGCAGGATACCTCCGTTTCGATACATCCTTTCTTTCCACAATGGCAAATCTGCTGATTGTCATATCCGAAATTATGTCCGAACTCACCGGCAAAACCGGACATACCGCTATACAGCTTTCCGTCTATTATTAT
>CASFSH010000281.1 GCA_949297205.1 uncultured Bacillota bacterium
GGCAGAAGATCTGTATATGACATTATCGGTAACTTTCAGTGTTACCGTTCCCGTATAAGGAACCTCAAACCCGATTACCGACGGTGTTCCGTAACCCGGCATAATAAAATGTGTGTTTACGTTGCCGCCGCCTCCGTTGAACTGACTTCCGTTCCATGTCATGTTGACATACTCGCCGGTGCTTGTGTCCTTGTACATATAGTACCAGCCTTCATAACCCTGCTTGCCGTCACAGTTTGAAAATGCTGTTGCTTTTCTGTACGGAGCCGGCAGCTCCGTTTCCTCCGGCTCATCGGGCTCCGGTGGGGTTTCCGGTTCTTCATCGCTTTTTGATGCCGTATATGTTATCACCGGCTGCCACTGAATATTCGGTGAGCCATTATTTGTTCCGCAGTCTACCTCATGATATATCCAATCTCCGGCATTGACCTTAACGTCCGTTATGGTATATGAACGATTCGGACCGACAGCAAAGCTTTCATCTTTTCCGAATACCCACTGAGCATCGCTTCCGTCATTCTGCTTAAGCACATCTCCGTTTAGGAAAACAGTTGCCGTTACATCACCGTTTCCCGGGTTCAATCGCATAAAATTGCCCGTGCGTGTCAATGTGACGGTTCCATCATACGGCGCCTGCCAACCGATAGCCGTTGCTCTGCCCCACGCAGGCTGAATCTGGAAATAGTTCACCCAGTTGTCGCCTTCACTCCATTTACCGCCGTCATCACTCGTTCTTGTACCCATATCAGCATAGCCGGTACTTGTTTTATACATATAGTGCCAGCCGTTATATCCCTGTTCGTCTGATGCCTTTATGTCATCAACCATTTTAAACTCCGTAACTGTGTTATTGTCGGGTTCCTCCAAAGCATATACTCCGGTTGTCGGTATAAGCTGAAAAATCATAGCCATTACCGTCACAGCGTTTAATGCTTTTCTTAACAGACTTCCTTTCAAATCATTCACCTCATTCATAAACAACTATAATCCTTGTATTGTTACTTGCACCGACAGCGGCAAAAACGTTATCGCCTTGCTCTATTTCATCAAATTCAATCTTAACATACTGCTTGCCGGTCCATTTGTATATTGCACTTGTAGTGTTGCCGATATATTTATTTCCGCCGGAAACAGGTCCCGTATATTCATCCGGCGTTCCGCTTACAATGATGTTTGACGACGATACAAATACCGCTTGTCCGAAAATACACCTCTGTTTTTTATTCTGCGTATCAAAATCCATGATAACGGGGGAATAATAATCTGTGTCCTCATAACTGTGCTGTATCCACATATCATCGCATCTTCCCTGGCTGTCCCAATGCACCTGAACAATGTCTCCCGGCTTTACTTCACGCAAATTCGACAAACTGTAATTCTTTACTCCCTTTTCTTTGTCAACTATCGCCACTTTGGCAGCTAATTTAGATGCTTCCGACAGCTTGACGGTAGTTAAATTTCCGCTTTCATTATATCCCTGCAGCTGATAATTTGCCTCTTCTCTATCCTCATCGTAAAATTCCTCCACCTTGTTAACGGCTACCATACCGTGTCCCGCACCGATTAAGTTTCCGCCCAAGGAATATCCATATCTTATGAGAAGATATTTTACTCCGCCGTTCTCGTTCACATCATATACAGATACTTTATGTGTGTCACCTCCTGAGATAAACTGTGACGGCATTATGAAAAGCAGTCCCTCGGAATCCATCATTTCATCATACGATGCATCGTCTTTTCCTTTATCGGGTATGTAGAATATCTTCGCATCCGGCTCCACATAGTACTTATCATCCAACACTTTGTTATGTGTACAGAGCATCGAACGCGGTCCATCGTCCATCGAAAAATTCTGCACGTCATAGCCCTGCTCCGGCAAAACTATTTCCTTAAGCTCATCATCTTTTGCCGTATACTTTATAAGCTGAGGTGTGTTAAGCTGTTCTTTTACAGCATCGCTTATACTGTTCAGCTTGACTTTTTTGGAATTTATAATTATCGAGTCTTTAACGATAAATTTCTTAGAACTTCTATTTTCGTCAAACAGTTTAACAATAAGCATTTCACTGCCGTCATCGTCATTGCACAGCTTTCCGTCTATCAAAAACGCAACAACATCGCCCTCAGCATTGCCGTCAATATACGCTATATTTCCTCTCGCATCAAGATAGAATGTTCCCGACACGCCCGGCTCTGTCTTATAGATTTTATTCTTATTTGCAAGGTCTTTACAATATGTGCTTACCCTGTATTCCTTTTCGCTTATCACGACATAAGTCTTATTATCATCCGGATCAACATAATTTGACCGAACTTCGCCTTGAATATATTGTGTGCTTATATGTCCTTTTACAACCTTTTCGTTGTCTTCATTTTCCGATATAGCAAGAAGCAATACATCACCGGGATTTATTTCGTCAAGCTCTGTCCTTTTACCGTCCTTAAAAAAACTGTAATAGCTGTCGATTAAATTAAGCGGCTGCTCATCAAACTTAAAAGATATTTTTTCTTCTTCGGCATTTACCGAATATACAACGCGTGTTATATATTCCGTCACAATAGCAACCTCGTATTTACCGTCACCGTTATTATCGATAAATTTTATATCTGCATTATCCAGGCTCGGCAGCCGCTCCAATTTTGTGCCGCTTATATGGTCAACCGCTTTTCCGTTATAGATCATGTCGTATGTTACGCTCATATTAATATTGCGTTCTTTGTCTTTTTCGTCATAATAACGAACCTTATTGTCATCGACGCTTATAACATCTTCATCGGTAATTGTTAATGTTTTATTTTGGTTGTTTTCCTGAACATAAACGATAGTACCTATTGAATCACCTTTCGGAATTTGTACATAACATTCCACATCACATCCCAAATAATCATCCGTTAAATGATTATCATCACGATGTATTGTGTTACCAATCATAATCAAACTTTTACCCAGTCCGTCGCTGCGATTAAGCGATGTGGCTTCATTCTGCTTTATAATACCCTTCACTCGGTAAATGTTACGTTTCTCCGTTAAAAATGTATATCCGTCAATTGTTTTATACTGTATTTTATTTCCCGAAACACCGTAACTCTCCAAAACATCGGCATGGAGCGCCGTATATATTATATTGGCAACATCTATTCGCCTTGCCGCATCGTCATTGACAGCTATTTTTGCATCCATTAGTCCCAGCGTTTTTCCGATAGTTATATAACCCTCCGGAAAGCCGCCTTGAGCTTCCGCAGCCTCTTTGCCGCCCAGAACAGTCACAAAAATCTTAATGAGCTGCATATTAGTCACATAATCATCAGCTCCGAATTTTTCATCACTGTAGCCTGACATATATCCGTTGCGAACCGCTGTTTCAACATACGCGCGATCAGCCTCCTTTACATCGGCAAAATGCGGTGAAGCATCCGCAGTCTCACTGATATCGAACATCTTACAAATTATTTTCGCAAGATCACTTCTCTTAACCGGCATTTCATCCCAAAAAAATCCGGTTTCCGAATCAATCTCCATCAGTCCCAGGGCTTCCAACAGTCGGACTTTTTTGATATCCGCACTGTCTTTAAAAGACTCTGTATTGTCTGCCGCTTCTGCAAATTGATTGATCGTCATAGGTATGATCAGCAAAAGCGCCATGCAAAACGATAAAATTCTGTATTTCATGAACTGTCCTCCTCTCCAATTATCTGCCAAGTTTTTCCACGCATCTGTGGATTATAACAGCCGCCTCTGCACGTCCCGCATTTTTCTTAGGCGCAAACATATCATCACCCACACCGTTTATAATATTATTTCCCGAAAGCATCCTTAT
Source organism: uncultured Bacillota bacterium (assembly GCA_949297205.1). Taxonomy (GTDB): domain Bacteria; phylum Bacillota; class Clostridia; order UBA1381; family UBA1381; genus RGIG1988. The sequence goes on from CASFSH010000281.1 coordinate 3,819, forward strand.
CGGATGTTTAGCATATTCTGCGATATCGTTCTCATCCGAAAAGCCTTGTCCTTCATCTGTCAGCTCGATACCTATTTTTTCCATACTTCTGTATATCATAACAGCCATATCTTCTCTTGTTACGCTAATTCCGGTTCCAAACTCTGTATCTGATATTCCTTCAATAATTCCAAGCTCCACGGCACGGCAGATATACGGTGCAAACCAATCATTCTCACTTACGTCCTCAAATGACAATACTTTGCTGCCTGTTCCCAAATCGAATGCCATACAAATCAGCTTAACAAATTCCTCACGGGTTATGCTTCTGTCCGGCTCAAACCTATCATCAGAAATTCCGTTTACTATTCCTTTTGCTGCAAGCTCTTTGATTGCACCTGCCGCCCAATCATACCCTGCAAGATCATTAAAGCTATTATTAACATTTTCCGGATTTATAACACTGCTGCCGGCATCCGGTACAAGGCTTATCTTTATTCCTCCGCCTGAGCCGGTTCCGCCTGAGGAACCTCCGCCGCCGCTTGAACCGCCTGATCCGCTGCCGCTGCCGCTGCTGATCTCACTTGATGCTTTATTTAATGCAGAATTTACAGCCCTGATAAATGTTTCGATGTTTGTAAAATTGGAGCTTTCAGCCTGTCTTCTGATATCTCCCATTGCAGTATCCAAAACATTAACATTTTTTGTATTTCTAAGCTGCGTCATTTCATTTTCTAAAATATCCGTATTAGATAAAATTAATTCATTTAATTCCATATAATGAGTTTTGTTTGAAAATCTCAAAAAGATGCTTTTTCTGACTGCCTTATAAAACTCTTCATAATCCTTAAATCCTTCTTTAGGCATATTGGCATATACATTTGAGGCTATCCATGCCTGATCCTCTTTTCCGAGTTCGCTGTATCGATCCGTGTCTGCAATACTGTTCTTTTTGATAAGAAGTGTTTTGGACTCCTCATCAAATCCGCCAATAATGTTTATAAGATCACTTGCACTCTTTGCCTCACCGGCAAGAATGGCATAAATCGAACCATTTGCAATTTCCACAACATTTTCAGCTGTTGCGGATTCCTTGAATCCGTTTGCCGCAGCATTGATTTTACTCTTTACCGCCGTCTCCTGAGCATTATACAAATCCAGTCTAACGCCCATGTTATTGTATATTTTTACACCCTCCGTATCAGTTGCCATGAATTCAAGCATACCTTGATCTTCCGTGCCACTCATCTTGTTCACATTTTCGTTCTTTTTCTTATCATTAAAATATGTAAGCACAAACGTAACGGCCGGCACATCCTCATCTGCCTGAAACAAAACCTCCATGTCAAACAAATCGGCTGTACTTTCCTTGTCATAAATCTTAATACTGCCGGTAAAGTTCCCATCGTCATCAGGTGTGACAATCCTCATATATCTTATATCTGAAGGATTATCTTTCTGTCTCGCCATAATCGTCACAGGAATTATTTCTCCTTCAGAAATATTTCCGGTATAGGACAAAGTCTTATCCTTTATCCCACATTCGGAAATATTTAACTCCGTATCAGCAGCATTACCCACTGTCTGAAACGTTGAACATACCAATAACGCCACCGAGAGTGATACGATTGACGCCACTGTCTTTCGTCTTAATACATTCATCTTAATTATCCTTTCCATATATTTTTAGCACTTATTCTCAATTTGTGCATTTATTATTTAACATAATTATAACATTTCACACAAAAAAAAACAACCGACAAAAATATGGTGTTTAAGGGGGAAATTTCATCATGACTTTTTTCATATATATAATCAGTTTAAGATTCTCCACAATATTTAAGAGGCTGTAAAAAAACTAATGGTTAATCACTTTTGTTATCAGTAATTCTATACTCTTGGTTATCACCAATTAGTGATAACTTTCGCGCGCAAGCACTGCCTTTGTATATACAAACGCACAAAATAAAAAAATCCCGCTCGACACAGGATTTCATATTTTGCTTGTTGGGGATAATTCCCCAAACCCCAAGAACGAAGATTTCGTCTTCGAGCCACGCACCTGTCGGCACTATTTCTCCATATTATGAGAGCGGTCGCTTTTTTCGTTTTTCTCCAGCTCAATGCCGAGTATATATTCATAATTCTGCTTGTGCAGAAGCATTTCTCTGACTTCTTTTTGGAGTTTGATATATGCGGCATAGTCCTCTTTTTTCTCAGACAGAAGTTTGGCATACTCGCTGTTTAGGCTTTTTACTGACGGCAGTTTATCGAGCTTTAATTCATCAAACGCCTTTTTCGCAACCTTATGAATAAGAATATCCGCTTCGTGTTCGGCGAGATACTTTTTTGGATATCCACTTTTCCTGTACTCAACATAAATATCCTTTGTCTTTGAATAGTTAATAATATTCTTCTTCAAAACGGCAATTTCCGAAAGTCGCTTTTCTGATACTTTTATCTTTTCTGACAACTCGGCGTACTTTTCTTGCTTCTCTTTTACGTCTTTTGCAAATTCATCATAATTTGCGAAATTATGCTCCTTTAAGAACATAATACTTTTGGCAATCTGCTTTGCGCTGAATTTTTTAGCCCAATTTTCATAAGCCGCACCTTTACCCGAATTTATCATTTTTTCAATGTCATATAAAAGATTGGTTTTCTCATATTCCTTTTTCTTAGTTTTAGGCGAATGAACCTTATTGCCGAGAATAGCAGATTGAATATCCCTTTCC
>CASFSH010000282.1 GCA_949297205.1 uncultured Bacillota bacterium
GATTCTCAACTGAAAGAGGCAGAAAAATTCAATAAAAAGCCTTCATTTGACAGCATTGATAATGTTAAGGAAAGAGATTTGTTTATAAAACTATATAATCTCGGGATTTTATCTTTTGATTCGGACGTCATGAAAGAGCTCGGAGATTATTACAGAAAACGTGATATGGCTTTGGCATTAACCACACTCCATAAAATTGATACCGATATGGATACAACAAATCAGGAGATAAAATATAAGGATTTAAATGAAAACGATTTTGTATGCATTGCCGCATTAAATACAGGCATAATGACATCGCTAAATGATGTACTGTTCGGCGCAGATGACATTATAAACGGTGGTGATATTGCCTCATATTTATTGGATTTGCTGGGTTATAATGCAATGCTTAATTCATCGGTTACCCAAAAAGATAAATTTGAAATTATGGTTAAATTGGGATATTTTAATGGGAGCAGAGTTAAAAGTATTGATCATAAGTTAAGCAAAAGGGATGCCGCTATAGTTTTGAATAACCTGTTAAATCTTAATGTGCCGCAGATTGTATATAACAGCAACGGTACTATCGGAGAAATCATTACCGATAAAAGCTTTTTATCTGATGTTATGGGTGTTTATGAATTAAAGAATGTGGTTATCGAGGCAAACGAGGAATTTTCTATTAATAATACTGTAGAAAAATGTGAAAAAAATATGATTTCAATTGATTCGGAGTTGTATTATGCAGGGAATATTGATAAACGCTATACAATACCGGGCATGGAAGTAACAGTTTTGTATACCGAAGACGAAAAAACAGGCGGAAATAAAATACTCCATATTACGCTTAATGATGAAAATATACAGTATATTGAAGATGATAGTCTGATTTCTTTGTCAAATTCTTTATTGGAATATGAAGCTTCGGACAAAGACAAGAAAATAAAACTCAGTAACCCAATCGTAATTTATAATAAAGAAAGCACGGAAAACTTGACCGATTTATCTAAACTGATTTCCAATGTCGATACTTTTGAAGGGAAAATCACATATATTGATAATCGTTCAAAAAGAGATGTTTTGATTATTGAACAATATACCGTTGCACTTGTTGAGGGAGTGGATACTGAAAATAACATAATATTCAACGTTTATTCTGATGATATTGTGTTGTTTGATAACAAATACGAGATAATGTCGAATAACGAGGAGTTACAGCTGTCGGATATTGAAAGAAACGATGTAATTACAGTGATGAAAGGACTTCCGAATACTGACGGAAGTTACTTCACACATATTTACGTTTCAAAAAGCATATTATCGTCGGCCGAAGTTTTATCAATAAACAATGATAACAGGTTAAAGGTTAGAATTGATAACAGCGACATAAGAGTATCTGCTGATTTTAACAATTACCTGAAAACACAGAACACTTTGAAATTGTATAATGGTATGACAGCTGACTTTTTGCTCGATATATACGGAAATATTGCCGGAATCAAAAATGTACTTCAGGAAGTTATCGGATATGTAACAAAGTGTAAAGAAGCAGAGCTTGAAAACGGAGATGTGTATGTTTGCGTAAGAGTATTTAATCAGTACGGAGAATTTGAAGAGCTTAGGCTAAATCAAAAATGTACGATTGACGGCGAAAGGATTAATGGTGTGGATTCACAAAAAAATATACTTATACAAAATTCAAATATTGAGCAGACTGTTATTCGATACAAGAAGAATAAATCCGGCGCTACAACAATGATTGATACGATTAATCAGAATAAAAAAAATGACACAGATACACTTCAATGTGTTCTTAATAAAGGATTCAGAAGATATAATGCGAGTAATCAGGCAATTGCCAATAAAACGGGTTTAACCGATGATTGTATATATTTTAAAATACCGGTGCCTGACAGTTATATGTTTGATGATGAGCAGATGTTTTTGATACAAAAACCGGTATCCGGTGATCAATCGATTAACGAAGCTTATTCTACAGATGGAAAAGGTGTATTTTATGATTCGGGAAACAATAAAATAGATGCCGCGGTAGCAAATGTTTACGTAAGCTACTATCCGACTATGTATTCTACCCCGGGTATACTGCTTGTCGAAGATGTGAGTAAGGAGTGGAATGAAGCACTTGAATCGGAAGTTACAAAAATCAGGGCATATAGTCAGGCTGATGGAGAGATACATGAATACTGTATTTTAAGTGATGCGGCATATCTCAATAATGTGGCTGCCGGAATAAAACCGGGATGTGTAATAAAAGCTGCTTTTGATGCATATGGGAATATCATAGATAATGCCGGAAAGACCGTTTCGTTTGAGAGTGAATTTAATCAAGGAAACGGAACTGTGATGATAACCGATTGTGATGGGAATATAGTACGTACAGATGTATATGGAAATGCATTATCAAGCCCAATATCATCATCGGTTGGTGATTATACTGATCCTGCTTATGTGGTTTGTGAGGCTGAAAGTATAATAGGCGATAATGTAATAGCAAAAAATTTAAGCTCATCAGAGTATGAAACATTAAGAATTAAGAATGCCAAGGTGTATGTTGTAACAAAACAAGGAAATCGTAATACAATAGAACGTAAAAACACAAACATTCTGATGAAAAATGACAAATTTGTTGCTTATACAAACGGTGCGGATGTAAAAATGATGGTTATATACAAATAAAGAATTATCAGGTGGTGTAAAGTGAATTATGAAAATACTATGGGAAATTTTGCTTGATTTGTGCAACAGATTATGAAAAGCAGCATTAACAACCACATAAACACTAAGATTTTAAATGGCTTATAGAAACACTTTACACTGCCATTATTGACAAGGAGGAAATGATTATGAGAAAAATTCTTGCATTTTTCTTGGTTATATTAACACTGTTTAGTTTTACAGCAGCCGTGTCTGCTACGGAAAAAGAAATAGTTCTTGATCAAATTTTTCCGGACAGTTCAAATGTGATTATGATTTCGGGAACAAACAACAGCCATTCAAAGGTTGATTTGGCTATGACATTATTGCATGCAGAAACTAAAACAATTATTGCTGCCGATGTTTTAACTGCCGAAGCAGGAAAAAAATTCTATTTTGACGGTGTAAGAATTTTATCTGATGGTTCAATGCTATCCGGTGAATATGAGATCAGGGTATCAGATAAAGAAAATTCGCTGCAATTATTTCAAACGGTATATGTAGCGACGATAGATGAGATATATTCCACGTTGTGCAGAATAGCTGACGGAAGTGAAAACATAACAGATATACTGTTATCTGAAGATGATGGGGTTTCGTATTGCAAATGCTTAGGAATAGATGAAGTATTATTGAGAAAAATGAAAAACCGTGATTTTGTCGACAATGCATTAAATAATTCACGAAAAGACTATAAACCGATGACAAAATCAGAAGCTGACGTATCAACGTCAAGCAAATTATTTAAAGAAGATTTGAATAATTACATAGCAATACAAGAATATAACAATGCGGCGAATGATGCGGAAATTGAAGAATGGATAAATAGATTTGTTGTTACAGACAGCAGCATATCCGGATATGATCCAAGATTTGATTTTGATGGGGAAGAAAATCCAACCGATGGTTCACAGCAATTTATATTGGATATGAAACAGTTGCATAATCTGTATGCAGCATTCAATGATTTGAAGTCGCTGGATAAAAACGGAGAAAAGATTATCCAAAATTGTGTATATTCACAAATGTCAGCATTTGGCAAAATAGATGTAAATTGTTACACTGACTGGAATAAACGAGATTGGGAAGAGGACAACCTTGCGTCAGCGTGCATAAGTAAAATCAGAAACAATTTTCAAGAAGCGATATTGTTGATATGTGTTGAAAAAATGCCGTCAGCATATTCAAGAAGCTTAATAATGGATAATGATGGGTTGATTAGATTAGACTCAAAAGATTACAAAGACTTAAACACTACTCAAAAAATAACCGCAATAGAGAACGTAATGGGAAAGAAGTATACCAATGTATCGGATCTGATTCAGGCAATTAACAAATCATTCGCAGAGGTTCTTTCAAATACAAGCGGAAAAGTTACGGGAACGGGCGGAAACGGTAATTCAGGGCCGTCGGGTAAAAGCAACGGATTCACGACGAGTATTGTTGAAATCATGAACAATAACAATTCCGATGAAGTATTGTATGATAATTCAAAACATT
>CASFSH010000283.1 GCA_949297205.1 uncultured Bacillota bacterium
GCCTTATTCTGTTATAGTATATGAAAATATATCTGAATACAATTGTTTTAACTTCTTCTTTTTTCATGCGATATGTCGGAATTTGATATAGTTTTTCTTTCTAAAGCGTAGCAAAAAAAACTTTCCATTCTCGCATTATCATAACAATGCCCTGTGCCGCTTAAACTCTGTATTATTCCGCAGTTTTTTAATAATTTCAAGTTCTTTAATAATGCTGCATAAAAAAGAAAGCCCTGATTCTGTATTTGCAATCTCAAAGGGAGCATTAACAATTTCGCCATCATCAGATAAAATTGCAACCATACTTTTTGATTTTGCTACGTCAATTCCTACACCAAACATAAATTACCTCCAAAAATAAATTATTAAAATGGTTTCCATTCGCACTTATTACAATTCATCCTGGTTAGTTACACGGGAGCATATTTGTCCCAACCTGCTTAATCGAATTTATATAATAAGAGAATGGCTGACAGTCTTTATTGCGGCTGCGAAATCCAAGGGGCTGTACGTCATACCATTTCATCTCTTATTATAAAAAAATAAGTGCAACAAATCAACTACATTAATAGTTAATTTACTTACACTTTTATTGTACCAGTGGCTGTTGCAAATGAGCATTTTTAAGATGCTCATTTGCAACAGCCCCGAAAAAATTTGACTTTTGTCAAAATTTTTCGTGTAAAATCAAAGATTTTACACAGTTCGCATTGATAATGCCTGCTGAAATAAATATTTTGGAAGCAAAAAATTTATTAAGGGTGCAAGGTTTTTTTGCAAAAACGCACAAAACCCTTGCACCCAAACAATTCTGAAACGCTTGTAAGCCGCTATGCGGCTGCGTTTCATAATTGTTCGGCAGTCATTATTATAGAGTCAAAATTGTTCTAAACAGGAGAATCACTTTAATCCGAAATAAGCGAACTTTTTATGGCACCATATAAAATCAAAGCACCGCCCAGTACAATTGAAAATGTAATCTTCCCGTCAAGACCGGGAATAAATACAGTGAGAATTGCAGCAAAGATTGTTGCAAAAACCGGTTCAAGACCGCAAAGTATCGCTGTTTTTGAAGCCTCAACCTTAGCTGTGCCTTTTGCCAGAAGAAGAGAGGCAATGCCTCCGGAGAAAATTCCGCAGTAGATAAGCCCCAGAACAGCGGAAATGTTTGTAAAGTCCATTTTGTATTCACCGCGAATACCCACAAAAATCCAAACTATAAACATCGTTGCCGAAGCGGCGGCAATATGAATTATATTTACCGAAACTTCATCATATTTTGAAGAAAGGTAGTTAAAATATACCATATAAAATGCCGTAAGTATTGCGCATATCAGTGAGAGCAAATCCCCATATCCCAATTCAAGATTAAAGCTCAAAGGGTTAAAGCTTAAAATGCCCGAAATAAACAAGAAGCCGATTGTTATAGCCACAAGACCTATAATCATATTTCTTGAAGGTCTTTTACCAAAAAGCAGGAACATTATAATAGGAACATAAATCACATTTGTTGTGATAATAAAGCTTGAATTTGCAGGGTTGGTATTTGCAAGACCTACAGTCTGAAAATATGTATGGGTTGCAACAAGCACACCGAGCAGGATACTGTGAACAACCATTTTTTCGCCTTGGAATTTTATCCCTTTAAAATTAATTATGCCAAGAATGAGTGTGCTCAATAGAAATTTTATAAAAAGCAAGGTAGTTGCATCGAAGGTTTCACCTGCAAATTTCAACATGGAAAACTGTAATCCCCAAAGCATGGCACATGCTAAAAGCATTGATTCATATTTTAGTGATTTTATCTTTTTTATCATTTTACATTCACCTTTTCTATCTTTCCGAATCCGATTCCACCCTCCGGCAAAGTGTTGGGGTAATCGGGGTTTATACTTTGATGCGTTTCTTTTACAAGCTTTTCGGCGTCGGTTACTTTAATATCGTCAAAGGTTATATTTTCAAGATTAATGTCTTCTACAAAGCAGCACATATCAGGTTCGAAAAAATCTCCCCATTTTGATTTATCCTCCGTATATTTGAAGGTCGCTGAAATCGGTCCTACATTAATAAGCTTGATGTTTTTATTCTCAAGTTCCTCTAAAGAGTGCTCCAGTTTGATGTTTTTTAAATTTAAATTTTTACAGTCAGCCAAGATGTCAAATATGCCATAAATAGGAATTTCATTAAACCCGGAATTACGGATTTTAGGTACGGTAATATTTTCATAGTATATATCATTCATTTCACCTACTGTTTCTGCCGAATCAAAATGTTTTCCCCATGCAACATTCATATAATGCGGCTGATAATACATTTTATAGGTATATAT
>CASFSH010000284.1 GCA_949297205.1 uncultured Bacillota bacterium
GCAGAAATTTCAATGTGTCTGCCATTTTTAAAGGATAAAGCTGAAAGCTTTTCAGACAGTATTGTTAATAATACTCCTAACGGTCTTATTGTTCTTAATGAAAATCTTGAAGTACAGCAGATAAATACTGCTGCGCTGAAATTGATGAATCTTCGATCGGTCAGTGATATATTGGGCGACCAGGTTGTGAGAATAATGGATCCCAATTTGTTTATGGACGTACTGAGAACAGGCAGAAATATAAAAGACAAACGTGTTTACATGGCTGAATATGAAAAATATGTTGAACAAACTATTGTCTACGATAAGGAATACAGACTGCTTATATGCATTTTAAGAGATATAACAGATGAAGAAACAGCAAGAGAGAAAAAGGAAAATATAAGCAGGCAGACCATAGAGATTGCCGACAAGGTTGTTGATAAGCAAATGCGTATAGTTCAGGAAATTGCTTCACTTTTGGGTGAAACTGCTGCTGAAACCAAAATTGCGCTTACAAATTTAAAGGAGACGATTACCGATGAATAATTTATGTGCCGATATCGGATATAAAAGCATAAATCATTACGGCGAACAGCTGTGCGGTGACCATGTAGATATTGTTGAACAAAACGAAAACTCTACTGTTATTGTTCTTGCAGACGGTCTTGGAAGCGGCGTAAAAGCAAGTATTCTCTCAACCCTTACATCAAAAATTATTTCAACCATGATGGCGTCGGGGTTATCACTTGAAGAATGTGTTTCCACTATTGCAGCCACACTCCCCATATGCAGTGTGAGGGGTGTTGCATATTCAACTTTTACCATTATTCATCTGATTAATAATTCTCAGGCAGAATTAATACAATATGATAATCCGCAAATCATATTAATAAGAGATAATAAAAATTATGACTACCCCAAATCGGAAATGGATATCGGTGGAAAAAAAATATATAAATCCATGATAAATTTACGTGAAAATGACATATTTATTGCCATGAGTGACGGTTGTCCCCATGCCGGAATAGGTATTGCATATAATTTCGGTTGGAAACGAGAGGATATTATAGATTTTCTTGAACCTCTTACCTTTGGAGATTTTACAGCAAAGACTCTGGCAACAATTCTCATTGACGAATGTAATAAACTGTATGGTGAACAGCCGGGTGACGATGCAACCGCTTGCGTTGTACGTATAAGAAAAAGATCGCCTATGAACATTTTATTCGGTCCGCCTTCAAACAGAGATGATGCTGACAGAATGATGTCACTCTTTTTCTCTAAAGAAGGAAAACACATTGTATGCGGAGGCACAACCTCCTCAATAGCAGCAAAATATTTGGGTAAAACGGTTAAGCCGACTCTGAATTTCGAATGTTCCGATGTTCCTCCCATTGCCGAAATTGAAGGTGTGGATCTTGTTACCGAAGGTGTTATTACCATTAACAAAGTATTGGAATATGCAAAAGATTATCTTAAAGACAATGAAAGTTACACCCATTGGGGTTATAAACGTGACGGTGCCTCTCTTATATGCCGGCTTCTTTTCGAGGAAGCAACCGATATAAATTTTTATGTTGGCAGGGCAATGAATCCGGCACATCAGAATCCCGATTTACCGATAAACTTCAATATAAAGATGAATCTTGTTGAAGAACTTTCTAAATGCTTAAAGCAAATGGGAAAAAGAATCAAGGTCAGTTATTTTTAAGAAAGAAGGTTAAGTATATGAGAAAATTTGATACTAAGGTTCAGCATTTAAAATACAAGGTACTTCGTGAGGTTGCCCGTGAAGCTTGGGCGGATACATTACTTGATAATGTACTTGAAATACCAAAAAAAATTATTCCGGGCAATACGCCTACAATGCGTTGCTGTGTATATAAAGAAAGAGCAATTCTTTCAGACAGAGTAAAAATTGCAATGGGCGGGAACAAAGATAACCCCAATATTATAGAAGTTATAGAAACAGCTTGTGACGAGTGTCCGATGGGCGGATATGAGGTTACCAATTCCTGTCGCGGCTGTCTTGCTCACCGTTGTGAAGATGTTTGTAAAAAAGGCGCTATTTCATTTGACCATAACCATGTTGCACATATAGATAAATCAAAATGTGTTGACTGCGGTGCTTGTGCGAAGGTATGTCCTTTTACTGCTATCATAAACAGAAAAAGACCATGTCAAAATGCCTGCAAAATCAAAGCTATTACAATGAATGAAAATAAAGCGGCAGCAATTAACAATGATAAATGTATTGCCTGCGGTGCTTGTGTATATCAGTGTCCATTCGGTGCAATTATGGACAAATCTTATATTTTGGATTGTATTGATATAATCAAAAAAAGCGAAAACAATACCAAATACAAAGTTTTTGCTCTCGTTGCGCCCTCTATTTCAAGCCAATTCACCTATGCAAAGCTTGGACAAGTTATTACAGGTCTTAAAAAATTGGGATTTTTCACAGTGGTTG
>CASFSH010000285.1 GCA_949297205.1 uncultured Bacillota bacterium
TGCTCTGAAATTCCCTGATTGTCAGGTTAATGTTTTAGATCCCTGCTGCGGCTGCGGAACTGCACTGAAACACCTTGTTCTGCAGGAAAATGCTGAAACATACGGAATTGAAGTAGATGAAATGCGCGGAAAGGAAGCGGAAAGCCGCATAAACCGTGTAGGGTTCGGAAGCTTTTTTCATTCACGTATAAGTACAGAGGCTTTTCATGCGCTTTTTTTGAATCCGCCGTATTTGTCTGTAATGGAAGAAGGCGGAACAAGAGCGAGAAGTGAGAAAAGATTTCTTGTGGAGAGTATTCATCATTTGATGCAGGGAGGTATTTTAATATATATAATACCTTACTATCGCTTGACATACGATATTTGCAGAGTTCTTTGCGATAATTTCCGTAATATTTCATTTTACAGATTTTTGGACGGTGAGTTTTCAAAATTCAAACAGATTGTTGTATTCGGAATAAAAAAGAAAAAGGAAGACGGGTCCGAAGCTGCTCACAAGATGTCTGAATATGCGATGCTCCCGGAAAAAATACCTATGATAGATACTCTTCAGGCAGAAAGCTATTCGCTGCCGGATGAGCCTAAACGGGTAGAAATTTTCAAAGGAGCGGTATTCAATCTCGGAGAACTTCAAAGACAAATGTCTGTCTCAAAAACCATTGATATGCTTTTTGAAAAAAGCAAGATTGACGGAATGGAAAAAAGACCGCTGCTACCGTTTAATAACGGGCAAATCGGTCTTATAGGCGGAAGCGGATACATCAACGGATATGTTGACTGTGAGAGTCCGCATATAATCAAAGGCAGAGTGGTAAAAGAAATAAAAAAACGCGAAAATGCGGACGCCGGAACGCTGACAGAAACAAGAGTCAATAAAATGCTCTTTAATATTCTGACGCCGGACGGTGTTAAAAGGCTGGCATAGGAGGATAAAAAGTAAAATGGAAATAAACTTAAATAATTTTTGTGATGCACTTATAAAAAGTGACAGACAAACCGACGCTGAAGATATATGTGAAACAGATGGTGAACAATATTTATATGATAACATCATATCCAAATTTATAGCCGGTATCCCGGTATATATGAGCGATATTGATTTTTCGGCATTTACCGAAGATGATATTATTGACTTGACGGATAATAAAGCATATGAAATATTTAACTGCTTGCGAGGCTCTTTTAAAATAGCCGATGGTATTATGAAAGCAAAGCCCGTTGCGGCAGTAAAAAGAAAATTCTTTTAGGAGGGCGAAATGAACATTGATTATGATGAATATTGGGAAGAATATATGCTGCTGCTTTGTCTGTTTAAGGTATTCAAAGATGCCGGTAATGAGTTTTGGGACTTCGGCAGCGAGATGACTGTAATCAACGATTTTGATTATTATTTTGAATATTGTTTAGATGCGTTGAACTGTGCAGCACCAATCATTGAAAAAAGTGAGAACTTGTATCATAAGCATGGTTATAAAGATGCGTATGACGATGATGTGGATATAACAGCTTACAGCAGCAAAGAAATGCAGCAATGTTTTAAAATTGCAAGAAAATTAGACAAGCTTGAAGGAAAGTGCGGGTCTGATTTATCTAATGTGGAAAGCTTAAAAGATAAGATGGAAATGATGCGTGGCTTTGAGTCATATTGCTTTGACTATTTTATCGGTCGAAAAAGAAAAGGAGCATGGCTGGAAGTTTTATATTCATGTGAATTTAATTATTACATTGCATTGGCTTTGTGGATCGTAAGAGTTATGCAAATGTTTAAGGAAGAGCTTCCGGAGCTGAGAAAAAAATACAACAAAGCAAGGAGAAAGAAAAAATGCAGGAGCAAAAAAGGAGAGATGGTTTATGCAAACAAAAGATGAAGTTGCAATACATATTTATGAAACCGGAGAAATTGTCGTGGAAGAAATAAACGGCGGCATAAAGTCGTATAAGCAAGTGTCTGCCAATACTATTGTTGAATGTGTAAAGGCTTCAATAACAACAGAAATGGTTATAAGCGGCGTCCTGCCTGAAGGAACGATATGTTTTTCGAGCGGAAATAACGGATATAAGTATGTGTGCATTGAATTTCCGGAACAGTATTGCGATATTGTATATGAAAAAACGGAGTATAAACACTTTCCGATCCCGAGACTGGTGTTCGGGTTTGTTATAAAC
>CASFSH010000286.1 GCA_949297205.1 uncultured Bacillota bacterium
TGGCTCAAAGGCACAGAAACAATGAATTTTTAATCTATTTTTTAATAGGTTTTAATTGACATACAAAAATTTAAGAAAAATTAAGCAATATGCATAATATTAAGAGGAAAAAATTTGCCAACTTTTACTTGACACTAACTAAATGCAAAATACATATTGAGTTTATTTAAGAATTGTGATATAATATCAATATGGCATATGCCAAAGAAAAATATGAATAGGAGAAATTAAAAATGAAAATTGCATTAATTAATGAAAACAGTCAAGCTGCAAAAAATGCTTTGATTTTTGAAACACTAAAAAATGTAGTTGAACCTATGGGACATGAAGTATATAATTACGGTATGTATTCAGCAGATGATACTAATCAGCTTACTTATGTTCAGGTTGGTATTTTAGCGGCTATTTTATTGAATTCAGGTGCTGCTGATTTTGTTATAACCGGCTGCGGAACCGGAGAAGGTGCTATGCTTGCATGTAATTCTTTCCCAAAAGTACTTTGTGGTCATGTTACTTCGCCTTTAGATGCCTATCTGTTCTCTCAGGTAAATGACGGTAATGCAATTGCCATACCATTTGCCCAGGGATTCGGTTGGGGTGCAGAATTAAATCTTACATATATATTTGAAAAATTATTTTCAACCCCGGGCGGCGGCGGATACCCAAAAGAAAGAGTTGAGCCAGAACAACGCAACAAAAAAATACTGGATAAAGTTAAAGAAGCAACTCACAGAGATTTATTGGATATTCTCCCTATGCTTGATAAAGATTTATTAAAAGGCGCCGTTTCGGGCAAAAATTTCAGTGAATATTTCTTTGCGAACTGCAAATGTGATAAAATTGCTGAATATATAAAAACAATTATATAATAATATGACATCGGCGGCTGATATTTTATCAGCCGCCGAATTAATATTATACACCACTGTATGCTGCAAAACCGCCGTCTACAGGAATAACAACGCCATCCACAAAACTTGACGCGTCATCATTTACAAGCCATAATAACGTTCCGATAAGTTCCTCTGCCTCTCCGAATCTTCCCATAGGTGTTGCAGCAAGAATTTTACCGGTTCTCAGTGTAGGATTCCCTTCTTTATCAAACAGTAAATCCTTATTCTGTGCTGTAACAAAAAATCCCGGAGCAATAGCATTTACCCTTATTCCTACTTTTGCAAAATGAACAGCCAGCCATTGTGTAAAGTTAGAAACAGCTGCTTTTGCACCGCTGTATGCAGGAATTTTTGTTAAAGGCCTAAAAGCGTTCATAGATGATATATTTATTATATTACCTTTTCCCCTTTTTGCCATATCCTTTGCAAATACCTGTGTGGGTAATAATGTACCCAAAAAATTAAGATTAAATACAAAAGACACACCATCAGGATCAAGATCAAAAAATGTTTTGATTTCTTCAGTACACTCCAAATCTTCAGGGAATAAATATTCCTTATCGGTAGTACCCTTTGGATTATTTCCTCCGGCACCGTTGATAAGAATATCACATTCACCAAAGTCGTTAATTATTTTATCTCTTACTTCTTTTATACTATCGATTTTTAATACATTTGTACAATATCCCTTTGCACAACCACCGGATGCATTAATTTCATCAGCAACTTTTTGTGCAGCTTCTTCATTCAGATCAAGAATTGCAACCTTAGCACCGCAAGAACCTAAAGCTTTAGCAAACATTCCGCATAATATTCCGCCGCCTCCGGTAACAACAACAACTTTATCCTTTAAATCCAAATCAAATGGTAATTTCATATTAATTTTGCGCTCCTTTGATTATTTGTTTTTCGAATTTTTTTCTATAGCTTCCCACAAGCCGTTTATATATACAGCTCCCAAAGCTCTGTCATAAAGTCCATAGCCCGGACGTCCTGTTTCTCCCCATATCATTCTTCCGTGATCAGGTCTTATATATCCGTCAAATCCCTCATCATAGTAAGCTTTTACAATTTCATATATGTCAAGAGATCCACACTCACTTTTGTGTGCCGCTTCTTCAAATGATTTCTCGCCTGTTATCTTAATATTTCTGATATGTGCAAAGTGTATTCTGTCTGCAAAACTATGTATCATATCAACAATATCATTATCAGGGCTTACTCCCAACGAACCGCTGCATAATGTAAGTCCGTTATATTTACTGTCATATAATTTTAAAAATCTTTCAATATTTTTCTTTGATGTAATAATTCTCGGCAATCCGAATATGCTCCACGGAGGATCATCAGGATGTATTGCCATTTTTACTTTTACTTCTTCGCATACCTTTATTACTCTGTCCAAAAAATATTTCAGATTATTCCATAAGTCTTCTTCTGTTATATTCTGATATTTTTCAAGTAAAGCTTTCATACCATCTTTAGTATAACTTGCATCCCAGCCTGGCAGCGAAAGATCACCTGTCAAAGGATTCATCTTTAGCACAGTATCCTCATTGTATATTAATGCATGAGATCCGTCCGACAATTCATAATTAAGATCAGATCTAGTCCAGTCAAAAACAGGCATAAAATTGTAACAGACACAATCTATTCCTGCCTTTGATAGATTTCTTATAGTTGTACAGTAATTATCAATATATCTGTCTCTGTCACCGTCACCGGTTTTGATGTCTTCATGCACAGGGACACTTTCGATAACAGATAACTTTAAACCTGCAG
>CASFSH010000287.1 GCA_949297205.1 uncultured Bacillota bacterium
ATGGCAAGTAATCTTTGGATTGAAAATGCTTATGAATTATTGGACAGAGCAGGTGAATGGTATTGGAATAAGGAAAACGGAAACCTGTATTATAAGCCAAGGGCATGGGAGGACTTAGATACTGCTGAGATCACATTGCCATCAAAAGAGATTTTAATAAATGGCAACGGTGTTATAAATGATGATACATATAGTCCATTACATAGTATATCATTTAAAAACATAGATTTTGCTTATACAGGGTTATATAATTCTTATAATGAAAGAAAAGGTATGGCATTTTTCCAGAACGGAATTTTAAGACGTGCTACTCAAAAAGATTTGTCTGATGAAATTCACTATACTCCGAATGCGGGTGTGATGCTTAACAATGTTGCCTACATAGATATCGAAGACTGTGATTTCAAAAAAATGGGAAGTATCGGATTAAAGATTGAAGGCGCTGCACAGCATATAAATATCAATGCAAATCATTTTTATGATTTGTCAGGATCAAGTATGCAAATAGGGGCATTGGATACAAAAAATGATGACGATTATTACCCAACAGATAAGAGGTATTATAAAGCAGATATTAATATCACAAATAACTATATCCATGATACAGCCGTTGAAACTTTATCTGCAGGTGCACTTGCAATAACTAATCTGCAATATTCAAAAGTCATGCATAATGAAATATTCAGAACATCATATTCGGGAATGCATATAGGTTACGGATTCAGTGCTAGAGCATTTAATCTGTTCTACGATACACCTATAACATACAATTATATCCATGATACAAACTCAGTAAGATATAATTTAATGGATGGCGGTGCGATCTATTTTATGGGCACAACATACGGTGATTTGCGTGACGCACTGACACAGGAGGGAAGAAATAAGGTTTCCTATAATTACGTTGCAGATCTCGGAACAACAGTTAACAGTATTTATTCTGATGAAGGTGCTTCATGGCTTGAGATTTCTCATAACGTATTTGACACGAAGAAAAAATGGTGGACATACGGAGTTTTAACAACGGGAAATCAGTCAAAATACAATATTGTAAAAGATAATTACATATCAGCCGATACAATACAAGTTTCAGACAGACTTATAAGTCCGTTTACAGAGTGGTATGAAGAAACCGGCGGAGTTATTCAGGATAATCAAGGACAGCGCTTGGAAATGGGTGGACAGATAGGAAAACATACTTTATTGGAAGGAGATATCGGCAATTGGGATGAAGGCGCATTGGAAATAGTTAAAAATGCAGGTATTTCTACTGAATATATAGATAAATTTCCTGAGGAATTTCAGAATGTGAAGGTTATAGGACAGGATTATGGTTGGATTGACAACAATCCGCTACATGAACAATTCTTACCGGCAGTTTTCGATATGAACAGCGGAGATACAATTTCCATTCCTGTTGTGGGCGAGAACAGAAAGAGAACAAAAGGGTATATCTCTGCCGATAGAATTTATATAGAAAATCAAAACCCTGACATTGTTGAAATTATGCCTGATAATTCTGTAAAAGCTTTAAAGAAGGGTAAGGCGGATTTAACAGTTGAAGTATTGTGCGGAGAAAACAAAGATGTGGTATTTACTTATCCTGTGGAAATTTATGTCGATGATACGGTAGCATTTAGATCAGACGTTCAGAGGTGGCATTTCTGGCATAACGGAA
>CASFSH010000288.1 GCA_949297205.1 uncultured Bacillota bacterium
TTTTCTTCTCCTTTTATTGTTGGTAAGTTACTAAAAAGTTTCAGGCATACCAAAGCCATAAAACTTTCGGCATTAATGATTGTATTACGGAAAACATTAATTTGCAAGGGATTGTTAATTTTCGTTATCAAAATTTGTCAGATCGCTGACGGTAGTTTCAAGAGCCTCAGCAAATTCTATCAGAGTATCAAGGGAAGGTTTGGAAAAAGCGACTTCAATTTTTCCCATGAAATTAAGCGAAATATCCATTTTATCGGCCAGTTCCTGCTGGGTAAGGCCAAGAGCTTTGCGCCTGTGTTTAATATTCCGCCCCAATTTTTGATAGAATTCGGATTTCATACGTACAGTCTATACGTAAATTTTTGTTAAATATACGTACTGCTAGTACGTAATATATGCTATTATATTTTTATCATTTATTTGGAGGACAATTTCTATGCTTAAAGCGTTTACCATGGCCGAAGTATTAATAACACTTGGAATACTTGGAGTTGTTATAGCAATGACATTGCCGGGCCTTATCAATGACTCAAGATATGCTGCTATTGAGGCTTCGCTAAAGAAAAATTACACAATTACACAGCAGGCACTTTTGCAAATGGGTGAAGATGAAGGGGAAATAATTAAAGCTGATTACGGATTTTTGCTACTTGAAAGTAAGCTGAAAACATATTATAAACTTGGTCTAGATTGTAATGGTATGGATTATAGAGATATTTGCTGGCACCCGAGTGATAATAGTAAACCTCAATATTATACATTCAACGGACACACAAAGGCAAAGAATTCAATACTTGATGACGGTGCTTTTGTAACAAATGACGGCAGTTTGTACTTATTTGAAAATGCCGGAGGCGGAAACAATCATACAACATATATTACAATAGACACAAATTCAATCCTCAAAGGACCGAATCAGTGGGGAAAAGATTTATTTACATTTCAAATTACCAACGATGGAAAATTTCTTCCTATGGGTGCTCAAGGAACACATTATACAGATTTAAACACATATTGCTCCGCTACAAGTACCAGCGATATGAATGGTATCGCCTGCACATACAGAGCTTTAACCGAAAAAGACTATTTTAAAAACCTTGCGAATTAACCGATTTAATCAATTACAAAATTATCATACAGTCATTTTAAATCCGGAATAAGCTTCTTTCACCGGAACATATTTGGAGAGAATAATTTTTGCTCTCAAGTCACAGCAGTGGCAAGGGTAAAGCATCTGGACCCCTTGACGCTGAAGATAAATCCCGAGTTTCTTAACATCCGCATCAGATTTTTCTAACAGATGAATTCCGCCGAAAATCGCATATATTTTATGCTGGTTTGTAACCTTTTTGGCATATTCGACAATATTTACAAGCCCTGCGTGAGAACAAGCGGAAATTATCACAAGCCCTTTAGGCGAAGTGTAAACAAGCGCAGATTCATCAGGGTCTTCACTGCTGTCAGACACAGGGAATTCGCCAAGATATATAAGATTTTCAGTTATATGATAAGGCTCTTTTGTATACGTTATATCAAAAAAGTCGCTTATTGAATTTTCATCTCCCGGAAAACCAATATTTTCAAAATTTTCATCATAATGCGGCTGAAAAACATACGGATGTACAATCAACCTTTTATTATTTATAACAAAGCCGACTTTCAGAAGCTTCTTATACAAATTCTGAAGCCATAAAAAACCGCCGGTATGATCGTTATGACTGTGAGAAAGAACAATATCAGTCACATCACCAAGTTCAATATTCATATGATATGCATTCTTGATAAATACATCACTGTATCCGCAGTCAAAAAGCACTTTGTGGAAATCGTCTTCTATCAATATAGAAAGCCCGAACTCTGCCAGCAAATCATAATCTTTTTGTGTATTATTGTCTACTAATACTGTTAATTCCATATCCTTAAATATAATATAATTCCACGAATTTGTAAATAGCTTTAAATCCACCACTTAAAGGATTTTGGGAATTTGA
>CASFSH010000289.1 GCA_949297205.1 uncultured Bacillota bacterium
AAATATGAATATCACAGTGTTAACGAAACAGGGGAAGGGGACACTAAATGCGAATGGCTTGTTGACGGTAAAGTTGTTAAAACAGGAACGGTTTATACAGTATCTTTTTCCGGAACAAAAACTGTTGAATTCAGAGTTACTCCTGTTGCTGTTAAAGCACCGGCAACGGGGGAAAGTGTATCGGTGACAAAATCTGTGACAGGAAGTACGTCGGGCGGCTCATCCGGAGGCGGAGGCGGGGGCGGTTCCGGTTCTGTCGGAGGCGGATCTACTTCTATTCTTCCGGTTGTAACAACACCCGTAAATAATAACAATAATACTTCTCAAGTTAATATAACAGATATTGAAGGACATTGGGCAAACCAATACGCCTATGAAGCGGTTAATAAAAGTATTATGAAGGTAAATTCAAATAATGAATTTTTGCCTGATAAAAATGTTACAAGAGCAGAAATGATCGAATATATCTTTAAGGCAATGGAATATACCGAAACGGATTATAAAGATGAATTTGGAGATGTTTCAAAGGACGCACCGTATTCCGGAATGCTTCAGACAATGGTAGATAAAGGCATTATAAGCAAAGACATCAAATTTAGACCTAATGACAATGTAAGCCGTGAGGAAGTTTGTAAAATTATATCAATTTCACTTGGACTTTCAAACAACGGAAACGAACTTGACGGATACACCGATATTGGTCTTATAGGAGATTGGGCTGTTGAATATGTAAAAAATCTGATTGCTTCAAAAATTATGACAGGTGTATCAGATACTGAATTTTCTCCAAAAACCAATATAACCAATGCTCAGATTGCAAAGATTGTTTGCATGATAATAAATGATGAATATGTAGTTGTTTCAGGTAAAAACGAAGATGACAAAACGCAACAGACCAATAAATATGACGGTACTCAAACCACAATAGATACAAGCAAAGATGAATTTGTTGTTGCATTTGTCGGAGGGTCTCTTACACAGTTGGGAGAAGTCTGGAGAAATGCGGTATGTGATAAGTTAAAGGAAAAAATGCCCGATAAAAACATTATCGGTATTAATGCCGGTGTAGGCGGAACAGGTTCTTCATACGGAACAAAGAGATTCTATCATGACGCACTCTCTAAAAATCCTGATATGGTATTTATTGAATTTGCAATAAACGATATGTCATCTGATGAGTTTAACTCTACGGTATACATGGATCAAATGGTCATTCAGGCATTAAATGCTGAAAAAGTACCTGCGGTTGTTTTCTTATTTGCTCCCGATCCGACTTCAATTGTAAATGACAATATGGAAAAAATAAACAATCAGGTGAAGTGGAAAACACAGGTTGCCGATCATTATAACATTAAATGCATTAATGTATACGATTATATGAAAAAAGATTTGGAACAGCAGCAGAGTACAAACAAAGATATGACATGGGACAGATACTTATCGCCTTTATATACTTCAACAGGAGATAATACGTATGATGTACACGGAGGATATGAAAAATATACACAGGCCATTATTGAACAAATTGATAATGATTATGATGCATTTTTGAAAACACCGAAAAATGTGGCTCCCTATTGCAGTGAAAACGAAACAGGCTTTGAATATAAATACATATCCTGCGATGACAGCCGTATAACATATAACGGTGAGTGGACAAAGCATGAGGAAGCTTTTAATGATGGAGATGTAAATTCCGTTTTGACAGACGCAAATCTTTTGTATTTTGATAATATTATGCAGTCAATAAATCCCGAAGAGGAAACGAGTTATGAATTTACAACCGATGCAAAAGCAGTTTCATTTGCACACATTTCATCAAAAGCAGGAATGAACGCCGATATTTACATTGACGGGGAATTTGCCGAAACTATGACAACAAAATCACAGGCACAAAACATGGATTATGATACAAAGTGGTATCAGCTTCCGGATGATGGAAATAAGCATGAAGTGAAGGTGGTTTTGTCAACACCGTCACAAATAGAGTATGTATACAGTCTTGGAGCAATATATGAACAATATTAAAAAAGCTTTAACGGGAACGGTGAAAAGTAAATGAAAAAGATAACCTCAATTATTATAACTTTAATTCTCGTGTTGGGAAACAGTGCTACGGCAATGGAGTTTTTTATAAAAAATAATGATGAGGGTATCATTATAGAAGGAAAAGCAGACAACAAAAAAGACAAAGTAAGCGTTACGGTTTATGACAGGAACAATAATCTTGTTTATATTGATCAGACAAGGAGCGATTCCGACGGAAATTTTCAATTTAAAGCCGGAGTGGGTGATCAGACAGGTTTAAAAATTAAGGTTGGAGGAGAGGACTATTCTCCTGTACTTCAATATTCGGACGGGGTAAAAAATTATGACGTCTATTATATTGATGAATATTCAAACAATAATCAGCAGACAAAAGAAAATACATATTCAACAATATCCGAAGCTTATTCATATGCAAAAGACGGAGATGAATTTGTAATTTTAGGAAATGCTCAATGGGATTCGTCGTTAACAGGTGACAAAAAAGTAAAATTTACAAACGGCACATTGATTTTCAATTCGGGTGAAATAAACATACCTGCGGAGTTTGACAATATTACACTTTCTTTTGACGGTGTAAATGATGTTGAATGTTGGGACATTAAATTCGGAGAAAATGTAAAAATTGACGGTGACATTTCATTGTATGCTGAAAATGTGCAGATTTACGGCGGCACTTTTAAAAACATAACGGCAGAACAAGTACAAATTTTCAAAAAGTCTGAATTTGAAAGTATAACAAACAGTACGGCTGTTGTTATAAATGATGATGTTGATTTTGATGAGAATAAAATTTCTTCGTGTGATTATGTTATAACAACAACATCAGGAGGAAATGTACAGACAGAAAACGGTGAAGTTTTGCTTATTCCGCAGGATGAAAGAGTCGTGAGTGTAAACGGAGGAGAATATTTAAAATATGCAAAGATTTCACAGCCGGGAAAATACAACGTAAGATACGATTACGATTTTAAACTGCATGAAATAAGAATCGAAAAAAATATTAACGGATATGCGGCGAGTGTCGATATAAGTATGTATAATCGAAATAACAGTTATGACAATCCTCTTTTAATTGCCGGAATTTATGACGAACAGAACAAGTTGATGAGTGTTTGTAATAAAACATTGGAAGCGGGAAGTGAGGGATGTGTTGATATTCCTTTGGGGAAAATTGATAAAAAAGGATTTTTGGTGAAATTTTATGTTTGGGATTCATTCAAAAATATGTGTCCCTTATGTGATGTTATAACAGCAAACGAAGAAGATGAACAAAATACTTGCGTATATGTTTGGGAAAATGGCAGCGATGAAAATGCGGGAACTATAACTTCTCCGTTTAAAACAATACATAGTGCATTAAACAGCATAAAAAACAGCACCGTACCTGTAACTGTTTATCTTCGTGAAGGGAAATATGTGCTTGATAAAGAAATTGTTTTTGATTCGGAATTTTCAAATATTGAAATAAAACCGTACAATGATGAAGAGGTGTCCTTAACAACCGCATACGAAATAAAAGGAACGGAATTTACAAAGGCAGATGATGAAATATCAGCATTGGTAATTGACGATACAGCAAGAGAAAATCTTTTGTGCGTTTCACTTGATGATTTTGGAATATACGCATCAGGCGAGTATTCGGATTATACGACAAGCACAAATGAAACGGTTATTCCCGTTATATCTCAGGATGACAAAAGAATGGAACTTTGCAGATACCCCGATTTTGGATATTTGTCTGTCGGAAACAACATAACAGCCGGTGACGGTACGAATATATTTGGTTTTGATATATTAAACGGAATTGAACGTGCGGGTTTGTGGCACAGTACAGATATATATGCCGATGGATATATCAAATATCACTGGCTTGATGCAAGAATAGGTGTAAATATCAGCCAAAGCGGAGAAAGTTATATTTTTAGAGCAAAGGATTCCACTCTTAAAATGGATTCTGAAAGCGGAAACAAGGTAAGATTTG
Organism: uncultured Bacillota bacterium; assembly: GCA_949297205.1. Lineage (GTDB taxonomy): Bacteria > Bacillota > Clostridia > UBA1381 > UBA1381 > RGIG1988. The sequence goes on from CASFSH010000289.1 coordinate 4,031, forward strand.
TAAATATTCCTGAAGAAATTACAATGCCGGGAGAATGGTATATTGATAAAAACGCCGGTAAGTTATATATTTATCCTTATGAGGGATTTAATGATAACACTGTAATTACATATAATCCATATATAACAGATATAAACGATCTTATAAAAATTGATAATACGTCTTTAATTACATTTGAAGATATAACATTCGAACATATAGGTACAGATGTGTTGGATATTTCGCAAAGTGACAGTATAAGTATAAAAAATTGCCGTTTTTATGATATTATAGGAGAACCGGTCACAGCAAAAAAGAGTACAGAGATTTTAATAAGTGATAATATAATGAATAATTTAAGCGGCGGCGGAATAAGCGTTGAAGGCGGAAATTCTGAAAAATTAATTAAAGCCAACAATATTGTAACAAATAATGAAATTTATGATTTTTCAAATGACAGAAGAACATATACTCCTGCAATAAGTTTTTCCGGATGCGGAAACACCGTAAGTCATAATAAAATATATGATGCTGGACATATGGCTGTCGGAATGGGTGGTATCGAATTTGTGTTCGAATATAATGACATTTCGGATGTTTGCAAAGAAACCGCAGATTCAGGTGCAATGTATGCAGGACAATACATTCATCTGGTGAACAATGTAATAAGATACAACTATTTTCATAATATAAAAAACATAATCGGAGTGGGATATACGGTCAATGCCGTTTACTTTGACGAACTGTGGTCAAGCTGCGATGTTTATTCAAATGTTTTTTATGATGTTCAGCAGGCAGGGTTAATCGGCGGAGGACGAAGCAACAAATTTAGGAACAACCTGTTTATCGAATGTGACAGGTCAGTAATGATAGATTCAAGAGGTACCTCATTGGAAAGTATAGAAGATCACAGGGCATATATAAATCTTTACTATTCTCCGTATCGCAGTGAAATATGGAAAAAAGAATTTCCGCTTGTTTACAATATATTGGAGGACGATCCTCTTTTGCCAAAATACAATGTAATTTCCGGAAATATTTTCATTGATACACCTATGCCGATACTCTCAGGTGTTGCACAGTCATTGACTGAATGTAAAAATAATTTATCATATGAAAAATTAGATGTTTTAGATTGTTTTTATGATTATGAAAATCAAAATTTCGGACTTTTAAAGGACAGCATTATTTATTCGCAAAATCCTGATTTTGAAGAGATAAAATTTAATGAAATAGGAATTGTGAAAGAATAGATATTTTCATTAAGTGATAAATAAAAGATAACAGGGCTATGATAAATCGATTTTAAAAAACGATTACTCATGGCTCTGTTTTTATTCATTTGTTAATTCAATATATAGCGTTTTCAAATATACACTCTTTTTTATATGGCGAAATTTTTATTAATCATATTCACATAAGAAATTATCTGATAAATAAATAATATATTAATGGTATTTTGACTAAAAATACTTATATTTAAAAAAAAACAATTCTATTTGTCGGTTTGTAATATTATATTCTTTACGCGATAATATTTGTATGATATAATTACAATGTATAAATATAAGATAATTTTATAATTTTTTTTATCATATGTGCACAATTATTTAGGGCTTATAAAGCTCGCCGGATAGGAATCCGAGAGATTTTTCTGAAAATAACCGGGAGTGAAACCAAGATTTTGACGGAATGTTTTTGTAAAATGAGATGTGTTTTTAAATCCGCATTTTATGGCTGTTTCTTTTATGCTTAATCCTTCATACAGCATTTTTTGTGATTCTGCAAGTCGGCGCAATGTTATGTAGTGATGTATGGTCATTCCGGTTTCTTCTTTGAATGTTTCTGTGAGGTATGTTCTGTTGACAAAAAGATTGTCGGCAATTTGAGAAACGGAGATATTTTCGGTAAGATGCATTTCCACATATTGCAAAACTTTATTTGCCCATGATTCTGGAACAAAATCATCGAATTTTTCCATATGTGCATTTTTAAAACGGTCATTAATAAACATCATGATTTTAATAAATTTTATAAGGGTAACAAAGTGTTCGCTTGCTTGTTCGGCAAGACGGCATTCTTCAAAAAGTTTTATTGCTTTTTCGTGTTGTGTCATATTAAGATGAACCTTGTATGGAAGTGTTTTACCTATTTGGGATAAATCTATAAAAGGATAATTTCGTCGTGATTCTTCACCGATTATAGTCATATTTAAAAGAATATTTATTATGTATTCATCAAAGTTGATAACATATGATTCGTATTTTGTGTTAATGTTACGCAGAGATTTATGTATTTGCAGTTTGGGAATTATTACGAGATCATACGGTTTGACACTGATAAAATTACCGTTGATAAAATAGTATTCGCCACCGCAAATATTATAATATATTTCATATTGTGCATGTAGGTGAGGAACTGTAGGTACAGTATTATAGGTGTTGTGTGCAATCAAAAATTGTGAACCGTAATTTTGAAAAAGAGAAAACTTTTTATATTGCATAGTTATACCTCTTGTTTTTTTTATTTGAATTATATCATTAAAACCGGTGAAAGTCAACTGTTTAACACAAATATTGAATACATATAATAATAGATTTTATTACTAAATTTAATGAAGAAATATATAACGCATATCGTAATTATATTTTGTTTTGTCTAATGGCAAGATTTGTTGAATAAATAATTATAATTAGCAAGAATTGTGTGTACAAAAATGACGTAAAAGTATAAAATTAAAAAAAGGTAAAGTGATTTTTACAGAATAGAAAAAAGTTTGCTTGCAGGGGACAAAGAAATAAAATTATCAATGTACATTATCTGGTTTACAAAAATAAGCAATAGACAGAAAGAGAGGATATTTTAATGAAAAAATTTATTCTTGCATTATTAATGTTGTCTGTTATGGGACAATATACTGCGGTAAGGGCGGCAGAATCTGACGCGATAAGATTTTATGTTTCGGGCAGTGCAGAGCAAAACGGTGACGGAAGTCTTGAATCACCTTTTAACACTCTTGATGCAGCAAAAAACGCAGTGAGAGAATTGAAGAAAAATGGTAATTATCCACAAAATGGCGTAACTGTTATGGTACGCGGAGGAAATTATTTTATTAGTGAAGGGTTAAATTTAACAAATGAGGACAGCGGGACAGCCGATGCGCCTGTGACATGGTGTGTATATCCAGGTGAGAGTGCAAAACTTATAGGAGGAGCTGAAATAACATTGGGGGATTGTACTCCTGTAACAGATGCCTCCGTATTGTCAAGAATGGATCCATCTGTATCGGGAAAGGTTTATGAGATTGATCTCGGTGCTATGGGAATAGAAGGATATGATGAACTTGACTGTACTGGACATGCTACATATTATACAAGGCTTTACGGTGTAACCAAGCAAAGACAGCTTCCGGTTCCAGAAATTTTTTATAACGGAGAAGCAATGCCCTTGGCACAGTATCCCAATCAGGGAGAGTACATGACAATAGGAAAGGTAATCAGTACCGGAGATAATATGACAGAGTGGTATGAAAGTGATGATCCAAATAAACCTGATGCACCAGAACCCGGTGTTTTTACAGTTGATGATGATCGTATAAAAAATTGGGCAAATGCTGATCAGGCATGGGTTTTCGGATATTGGAAGCATGACTGGTCGGATCAGACAATGCCGGTTGCATCTATTGATACAGAAAATAAAACCATAACACCGTATTATCAGAGTTATTATACTATAACTGCCGGACAAAGATTTTACATATTTAACTTGATAGAAGAGCTTGATGCTCCGGGTGAGTGGTTTTATGATAAAAATACCCAAAAATTGTATTTATATCCATTGGACAGCAACCCTCAGAGCAGTATGATATTGAGCTTTTCATCAAATCCTGTTATCTCGTTAAACAATGCAGAAAATATAAAAATACGTGATTTTGAAGTAACCGGAACAAGAAATTGCGGAATACAGATAAGTAATTGTAAAAATATTTCGATAAGTTATATGTCTATAAACAGACTGTCAGGTGAAGGAATGACGGCAACAGGTACTGGTATAACAATTGAAGGATGCCATATATATGATACAGGCAAAAAAGGAATTGATATAAGCGGCGGAGACAGATACACATTAACTTCCGGAAACAATGTGGTGTTTAATAACCATATTCATGATTTCGGAAGACTGGTAAAGACCTATGAGGGCGGAATAAGATATACCGGAAGTGTGGGAATTTTAATCAAGAATAATCTGATGTATAACGGTTCTCATTTGGCGGTTAATCCGGGCGGAAACGACAATATATTTGAATATAATGAAATACACAGTGTTTTAAAAGAAGCTTCGGATATGGGAGCAATATATTCAGATCTCGGAATGACGCAAAGAGGAAATATATTCAGGTACAATTCTATACATGATTGCTATTCAAATACATCACAATCTCATAAAGTTCAGGCAATATACTTTGATAACTCATCGACAGGCAGTACCGCATTTGGAAATATAATTTATAATATAGGCGGAGACGGCATCTTTATAAACGGTGGAAGAGACAATACAATCGAAAATAATATTTTTGCAAATTTGGAAAATTCAATTAACCTGACTGCTTCTGGAAGAGCAGTAAGCTGGGGTTGGTACGGAGCATGGCTGGACGGTACAAGAACTTACGGATTAAAAGGAGACAACATTGTTCCGTATACAAGCGAGCTTTACGCAAAGTATCCTCATATGACAAATATTCTTGATGATGATCCATCCCTACCAAAATACAATGTGCTTCAAAATAACGTAAGTTATAAAGTTGGGTCTGAATTTGACATAGATCCTCTTGCAAGCACAGGAAGCGGAGTAACAGTTGAGGATATGTATAATTACAGTACAATTATTGACGGTATTGAAACAGTAAAGGATGTAGGTTTCAGAAATGCGGCTGAAAATGATTTTGCATTGAATGAAGATTCATCGGTATACACCGATTTACCGGATTTTGAGCCGATTGATGCTGACAGAATAGGACTTGTAACAAGTCAGTTAAGAGGACTATTAAGCAATGATGCAATTGCCCTTGCAATAGGAAAGCCTGTTTCATATGTAAACTGGACAAGGAAGGTTATTGACGAGGATAATATAGATGTTGTTCCTTTTATTGAGAATGATTATACATATGTTCCTGTACGTTTCCTGTGCGAGAGTCTTGGAGCAACAGTTGAATGGGAAGATAACAAGGCATATATAGATTATAACGGTGATGCTTTGGTATTTACACCAAACAGCATGACTGCTGATGTTGCAGGAAGTGAGGTTGAACTTGACGCTCCAATGCTTATAAAGAATGACAGAATATTTGTTCCTTTAAGAGCAGTGGGAGAAATTTTAGGTAAAAATGTTTTTTGGGATGACTGCGGACTGGTTATAGTAAGTGGCAGTGAAATAGAAAGCAAAATGAATGAAGATAGAATTTACGATTTGTATAACAGAATGTAACAGAAGGGGTTGAGTTTTGAATGCGTAAAAAAATAATAACTGTATTAACCTGTGCATCATTGATTTTTGGAGGCGGTATATTACCGACAAAAGCAAAAGAAATTGATTTGGTCAATTTGGATTTTGAAAATATGACATATGAAGAATTTTCACAATTGAGTAATGTGACGATCGACAGCGGAATAAACGGAGATATAATGTCGATTGAAGAAGAAAGCCCCGGTAATATGGCGTTTAAGCTGTTCCGTAAACATGAAAATGTTAAGGACAGTGAGACAAAGCTGGGATTTGTGTACAATTTGCCGCAGACAATAACTGACGGAAAGGTAAATGTGAGTTTCAGAATAAAATCAGAGAATGCATACCGTTCAAGATGGTCGGATTTGGGAAGTACGTTAACATCATCAGGCGGAAATAAAGTCTTTTTGTTTACACATTCTTCGTGGGTCTGGGGAATGGGAACAGGCGGACAGTATTGGTATACGGATATTAATAAGCAAGATTCTTGGATAACAATAAGTTATGAAGTGGATATAAAGAATAACAAATATACAATATATACCATAAAGGACGGAGTAACCTCATCAGCCTCCACAAAGGATTCAGGAACCGGAGATGTTTCTTCAATCAGATTTGAAATAGGTAAAAGAAATGTTTCATGGACCGAATCAAACGAGGACAGCGGACAGGATTTATTCTATTGGATTGATGATATTAAGGTTACCATTAACAAGCTTGGAGTATCAAATTCAAGTATAAGTGACGGGGCTGCGGATATTTATCCTGATGTTCCGATGATATTGGAATTTGATTCGGCTTTAAATGATTCTTCGGTAAATACTTCCAATTTTATTCTGGAAAGTAATACAGAAAAAATACCGGTTAATGTATTAAAAGTTTCAGATACAACGGTAACTGTTACACCGCAAAATAGTCTTAAATATAATACCGATTATAAATTAACAGTAAAAAAAGAAGTTACATCTCTAACAAATGAAAGCATGGCAGAGGATTATGTAGTATCATTTAAAACAATTTCTCTTTTTAAAACAAATCTGGAGGAAGGCGGAAGATATACCAATGGATTTGTACCGGAGATAAACATTTTACCTCAGACAGATTATGAGATGCAGATTTCATATAATGGCGGTGAATATACTCAGTATAATGGAGAAGCATTAAATGAAACAGGAAATTATACATTAAAGTTTTACGGTAACGATGCACAGGGAATAACACAAGAGGAAACAATAAGTTTTACCGTTATAGGAGCAGTTGTACCGGTGGCTGATAATGTAACTGTTTTAGGTACGCCGGTAATAGGGACAACGCTTACCGGATCATATGAATATTATGACGAAAATTCTGACCCCGAGGGGGAGAGTATTTGTAAATGGTATAGGGCTTCTTCTGCAGACGGCACATATACTGAAATACAGGGAGAAAACTCAAAGGAATATGTACTTACCGAGGCCGATGAAGATTCATATATCAAATTTGGCGTAACTCCTGTATCAACGAAGGAACCATATATAGGAGAAGAAGTAATGAGTCAGGCGTTTACAGGACCTATGAATCCTGTAGTTAAAAATATTACGGTTACCGGAACTGTTGCGGAAGGTAATGAACTTGAAGTAACATATGAATATTATGATGAAAATTCGGACGAAGAAATAAAAGAAGGTGAAAATGCCACAGTTGTAAATTGGTATTCATCGGAAAAAGAGGACGGAACTTTTGAAAAAATAGCTACGGGAATAAAATATATCTTAACATCAAAAGAAAATGAGCATTGGCTGAAAGTGGGTATAATACCGAAAAATGTAGGAAGCGGAAAGCAGGATAAGGAATTTTTCTCGGAAGTATTTGCCGGTGCTTCAGCTCCAATGGCAAAAGATGTTAAAATAATCGGAACTCTTAAAGCAGGATCTGCAGTGGGTGTAGATTATAAATATGTAGACAATAACGGTGATCCTGAGGGAGCAACAAAGTTTGAATGGTATATCGGCGGTTCTTTGAAATCAACTAAGGACTCTATTACAATAGAATCCTCAGATAAAGGTAAAGAAATTTATGTTGTGGTAACCCCTGTTTCAACAGTTGAACCTTGTGAAGGTGAACCGGTATCAAGCAGCAAAGACAGAATACAGTCATCAAGCAGTTCAAGCGTTTCATCAGGCGGAAGAAATACCGGTTCGGGATTTGTCCCCGTAAAACCGGATGTAACAGATGATAAGGATGATACGGAAGATAACGTAAACGAAGACGATAATAATAAAGAGGAAAACAATCAGGACAGTATTGAATTTACCGATATTTCTGATCACTGGGCAAAAAATGAAATAACGGCAATGGCTGACAAGGGAATTATTAAGGGTAAGACAGAGGAATTGTTTGCTCCCGACGATAATATAACCCGCGCTGAATTTGCAGCTTTAATAACACGTGCATTTAACTTGCCTAAAGGAAATTCTGAATTTACTGATGTAAATGAAAATGACTGGTTTTATAATGATGTATCAGCTGCAGCACAGGCAGGATACATGAATGGATCGGACGGAGATTTCAGACCGTCGGAATATATAACAAGACAGGAAATTGCTGTTGTACTTTCAAATATAGCAAAGGACAAAGGCATGGAAACCGTAGAGAATGTTCCTGCATTTGAGGACAGTGATAAGATTGCGGACTGGGCAAAAGCTTCGGTGGAATATGTAACTTCTCTCGGACTTTTAAAAGGAATAGACGATAAAAACTTTGCTCCTCTTGATAATGCAACAAGAGCACAGGTGGTCGTAGTATTATCGCGTATAATTGAACAATAAACCGACAGAATGAAAGGATTGATTTTATTATGAACAGAAAAGGAGTTATAATACGGTTAATATCCGTTGCCGCAATTGCTGCAATGTTTGCACAGTCGGTTTTCGCATTTCCGTCTGACGTTGATGATGTGCCGATAAAAGATATGACGGCAGGTGAGAGTACCGCAGGAACATTTTCGGATGATAACGTAAAACGTGCATTTGATATTTTAAAATATATTGGAACAATAACAGAATCGGAAGAAGAATTTGAAGAAGATACCCCTGTTTCAAGAGGATATGCCGCTTCAGCGTTTGCAGCGCTGGTTTCGGGAGGGCCGACACCTTCGAAGCAGACGACATTTACCGACGTACCTGATTCGAATCCATATGCTTCAGGCATACAACAGGCTGTTGACCGTGGACTGGTTGATACTGACAGTGATAAATTTTATCCAAACAGAAATGCTTCTGTTGAAGATATTGCAGTAATGGCTGTGCGTGCTTTGAAACAGGATTATTTTGCTTATAAAAAATCTCTGCTGACAGCAGCTATGGATCTTGATTTGTTTAAAAATGTTACGTATTCTCAGGATATGATAACAAAGGGACAGTTTATGATTGTTCTTGAAAATGTTTTAAAATCGGATTTTGTTACCATAGTAGGGATAGATCAAAACGGTAACTGTCAGTTTGAAATAAACGAAGATGAAAATTACATGAATAATGTTTATAACATTTATCTTCAGGAGGGCATACTCACAGGTTACAAGTATTCTTCCATTTACGGAGACCTGGATTTAACAAGTGATAAAATACAGATAAACAGGGCTACATTCTATACAGATGATACTGTTTCAATGGACTATGTTGGTTCTTATATAAATGCATATGTGGACAGAGAAAATGAAAATAAAGTTGTTGCATTGTGGCAGAACAGCAGAGAAACAAGCACATATTCCATTAACAGAGCTGATTTTGATACAATAACCGCAACAGATATAAGATATTATCAGGGATCGGGCAGAATGAGAGTAAGAGTAAACGAGCAGGTGCCATTTATATATAATAACGTATATTACGGCAGTTATACCGAAGATGTTGCGGAGAATATTCTCCCTGAATGTGACAGAATAGTTGTAACAGATAATGACGGAGACGGAATCGGGGATGTGGTAAAAGGAGAAAAGTACACACATTATCTTATA
>CASFSH010000290.1 GCA_949297205.1 uncultured Bacillota bacterium
AGAAATTACAACTTCATTAATAAATCCATTCTGTACAAAAGCATTTTCTGCAATTGCGGTGATAGGCAACCCATTATAAAGACTAGGAAATTTTATTTTATTGCCGAAATAATTTCCTATCCCTGTACAGGTATAGGACAAGCCATCAGCATTCAAAGAATAGCGAAGCCCTTCGGAAAAATCTGCCCTCCAACGAGCGGTAAGCACCATATCAGTAAATATTGGTGTCGTATTAGTAACCTGCCCAGCGTTTGCATCAGTTCCATTATACCAGCCGATAAAGATATATTCGTCCTTTGTAGGAACAGGCAATTGAACATATTCCCCCTCTTTGACGACAAGACTTTTAGGCTCTTGCATTTCTCCGCCAGCCTCATCAAATGTCAAAGTAAAACTTTTAAGCTCATCAACGAGAGAACATTGCTCTTCCCACACGTCCCCATTTTTTCTATAAAGAATTTTTGTAATTGAATTTAAATATAAATCCCCGTTTTTGCCAAGCGCATTATCAGGAACTTCTGCACCCACAAGCCAAACCGTGCCGTCCTGTCCGTCTACTCCAGCATCACCAGTCTGTCCTTTTATGTTACCAATTAAATTCCAAGCACCACTTACTTTTTTATATATATCAAACGTTATGTTATTGATATACAAATCGCCGTCTTTACCTTGTTCTATTGTAGGAGCGATTTCACCCGTCAATATTGTTGCCCCGTCTTGACCATCCTGTCCGTCTTGACCATCCTGTCCTTTAATATTGCCAATCAAATTCCAAGCACCGCTTACTTTTTTATATATATCAAACGTTATGCTATTGATATACAAATCGCCGTCTTTACCTTGTGTAGATGTGGGTAAATCTATTCCGGTTATAATCATCGCGCCATCTTGACCATCTACACCGTCTTGCCCCTTAACCTTACCGGCATTAATTTGGATATCATTAGTTAAATTAATTACTAATTCACCTTTTTCATTCAGCTCTACACTTTTAATACCAACACCGTCTTTGCCATCCACGCCGTCTTTTCCTGAAACAAGTTTAATAAACTCATCATATGTACCATCATATCCCAATTCCACCGCTTGCGCATAAACCTGCTCTGATATTGAACCTGTAGAAATTTTTTCATCTTCATTACAAGCCACAAATACGCAACAAGACATTAGCAACGATAAAATCACTATCGCTATACTCTTAAATTTAATTTTCATACAATCCCTCCTTAAAGTTATTCCATTTTATTATAAATATTTTCTCTTATAATGTCAAACCTATATTAGGAACATGCTCCGTATATCACTTTTCTGTGATATTTCGGCGTGAATACAATATGGTATTGACATTTCCACGTCGTGTGTGCTAATTATCCTTGGGGATTTTTGTCCCCAAGGAAATTTTTTGCTACTGCGGTATATTCACCGCACCTACCAATTTATAGACAATCTTTACTTCCTGTACTCTTTGTCCGTCTATCCTCTCAGGTCGTCCAATGTAAATCTTATCTATAAAACTATTCAGAATTTCAGGCGTTAATTCGGCTACTTCGGTATAACTTCGCACCAGCAAAACAAACTTTTCAAGCCTGCTGTCGCTTTCCTCTTTTG
>CASFSH010000291.1 GCA_949297205.1 uncultured Bacillota bacterium
CGTGGGAATGATGACACGAGGCGAGGTTGCTTTAATTGTTGCTCAAAAGGGGTTATCTGTTGGAATGCTTGAATCGGTATATTTTACACCTGTTATTTTGCTGATAATTATTTCATCCGTTTTGACTCCGATAATACTAAAAATTTTATATAAAGCTGATGATTCTGAAAAGAATGTACAAAAAGCTGTAACACAGGGTTAAAATATTAAAAACACAAAAGAAAAAACGGTTGAAGCAAATTTGCTCAACCGTTTTTTTTGGAGGTTAGGATAATGAAGAAATTATATTTTAGTGAATAACTAAAATCTTTTGTTATTAATTACCGGATGTAGGTACATCTTCTGTAAGTTGTACGCTTATATCCTGCATTTCACCGTTTCTGATAATTGTTAAAACAATATAATCACCAGGTTTTTTGGTATCTCTTATTTCATTTAGTTTTTCAGAAGTATTTATTACTTCACCGTCTGCCTTGACAATTAAATCACCTTCCTGGATACCTGCATTTGCAGCTCCGCTTCCTTGTGATACACTGTCAACATACAAACCGCTTCTGTTTTCTATTACATTTATTCCAACAAGAGGTCTTCCCGATACATAACCATTGTTCATAAGATCGTTTATAATCGGTTTTGCTTCGGAAATAGCAATTGCAAATCCAATACCTTCAACGTCTGTTGTAGATAATTTAATTGTATTAATACCTATAACCTCACCTTTACTGTTAACCAAAGCTCCTCCGGAGTTTCCGGGATTGATTGCAGCGTCTGTCTGGATAAGGTTATAAACCTTATTGTCAACTGTCATTGTTCTGTTAACGGCACTTACAACACCTGCAGTAACTGTACCTGCAAATTCCTGACCTAAAGGATTACCGATTGCAACTGCAAGCTCTCCTACCTGAACTTCATCAGAATCACCAAGTTCTGCAGCGGTAAGACCTGTTGCTTCTATTTTCAAAACAGCAAGATCTGTTTTTTCATCTGCACCTACCAGTGTTGCGGTATATTCGTCACCTGTATTTAAAATAACAGATATTTCGGAAGCACCATCTATAACATGCTGATTGGTAACAACATATCCGTCGGAACTAATTATAATTCCGGAACCGCTGCCCTGTTCAACAAGTTCATCACTGTTTGGATCACTTGTGTAATATGTTTTTCCAGTAAAAGGATTATAGTAAGACTGTGGAGTTACTTTGGTTTTATTGATAACACCTACACAACTCGGACCTACTTTATTGGCTATTTCCGGAATTGTCATATCACTTTTGAAAAGTGAGAATGAATCGGAAGATAATTGCGTAACATCACTTGAGGATAGGGAAATACTTTGATTTGATGCCGGTTGGTTTTTAATGTATAAAGCCGCCCCGCCTCCTACAACTCCCGCTGTCAGGACACTTGCCGCAAGTGCTGAACACAATCCGACTTTCCATGTATCACTTAATTTTTTTCTTTTTGGTTTTTCAATATAAACAACCAAATCTGTTGACTCTGTATATGGATACTTTTTCATATGAATCCCCCCATAAATTTATTTTATTATTTTTTTTATTTTTATAATTATATCATACAACAAAGATTTGTCAACCGTATGAATAAAAAGTAAATAACATTAATTAATTTTATTAATAATTTATGAATTTGTCAAAAATTTATTCAAATTTTAATTGGATTGTAATTGACTTTTTTCTCTATATATGATATGCTCAAATATAGTGGATAAAACTGATATTTTGTTACATTTTATAAAAAAATAAAGAAAGGACGCGGTCAGATGAAGAAAATATTGGCTGTATTTTTGATATTTTTAATATCACAAAATTGTTTTGCCGCAGAAATGAGTGATTGGGCACAGGAAAGTTATATAAATCTCAGCAGTTCGGGAATAATTAATTCATCTATGATAAGAAACGGAATGACGCAAAATATAACGCGGGAAGAATTTTGTAAAATGCTTATGGTTATTTACGGACAAAAAAACAAGGTTACAGTAAATGATGAAGATATAAATATATTTGCCGATACAAATGATAAAAGCATTATACAGGCATATAAAGCAGGTATTGTAAGCGGGAAAGGTGAGAATATTTTTGCTCCCGATGACAATATACAAAGACAGGAAATAGCTGTTATGGTATCAAGGCTTTTGGAGGATATTTCGCCTGATTACATAAAATTCACAAATCAGATTATAAATTATAACAAAACTTTTTCGGACAGCGGACAAACAGCACAATGGGCAATGGCCGATATGTCTGCAATGTATCACTATGGGATTATAACCGGAGTAACAGAAAATACAGCTGTTCCTGAAGGATATGCAACAAGAGAATCTGCAGTATGCATACTTGACAGAGTTATTAAAAATTTTAATATAAGTATGCCCGGATATACTCTGCCTAAAGTGACAGAGGGTACTGCAGATTCGGTTTACAATACTGTTTCCGTTCATCTGAGCAAAACAGGCGAAGCAAAAAGCCATAACATTATAATAAAAAGAAACGGCATGGAAACTGTGACAATTAAAGTATTGGACGGTTCTGATTTTATTGAAGGATATACTCTTGAACCGGGAAATGACGGAAAATATATTGTTTATGCAGAAGCGGTTATAACCGATGAAAAATCCGTGTTTTCAGAACCTTTTGAAATTACCGCTTCGGCATCAGTAAAAGAAAATAACTTAAAAGAGGAAAACAACGTTATATCGCAGATAACACAAGAAAGCATAACGGAAAATATTTTTATGCAGAATCCCGTGAAAGAAGAGCCTTCCGGAAAACAGGCAGTCACAGAGAAAGAAAAGAGAGTATTTCCGTCCGGATACTATTTTTCATCTGAAAGCGAAGCAAGTAATAATATGGTAGAGGTTACAGTTCCTGTCCATGTTCTGAGAGATGACGGAACAAAATACGAGTCAACAAAGACATTAACTGTAAATAAAGCGCTTGCAGATGATGTAATAAGTATATTTACAGAAATATTTAACGATCCTTCACAATTCCCTATAAAGGATGTAGGTGGATATAATTGGAGAAAAACCGCAGGCGGCAGTGTATCAGAACACAGTTACGGTACATGCATAGATATTAATTACAATGAGAATTATTATGTGACGCCGGAGGGAACGCCGATTACCGGAAGTTATTGGAAACCTTATGAAGACCCATACTCAATTGCCGAGGACTCAATTGTTGTAAAAACTTTTGCAAAGTACGGCTGGGAATGGGGAGGAAATGCATGGGGGGATTCTTACAATAAGGATTATATGCATTTTACATATCTGGGACGTTAAATAATAATTATACTTTTTTATTAAATTATACAAAGGGAAATAAAGATATATCAAAATATAACTATCCCCGGCAGCATATTCATATATTGGTGCCGGGGTTTGATTTGTAATATTAAAAAATAATTCGATTGCAAATGAAATTATTTTTTAAACAGGTCTGAACCTGAGTTTTTTATTATTAATTCATATATTTCATTAGGATAAAGCGATACCCACAGGGATTGAAAAGGTTTTTCATTTTGCCTGATGGAAAACTCTACGCTTCCGCTGTCCACACGATAATTTTTTGTGGGTGAATTTAATAAGATATTTTCTTCAATAAGCTTGTCGTTACCGTAAACGGATATTACGGGAAACAGGCTTTTATTGGTAAAAGAAATGTATGCGGGCATATTGAACCTCCTTTGATAAGTATAATATGGTATTTTAAACAGTCAATAGTAAATAAAAAGTCATTGGAACAAGTATAAAAATTTAAAATATAATAATTTTTGACACCTGTCCGGATTTTTTACATTATATAATAAACTTTTTTATAAATTTTAATTTAAAATTATTAAAGTATACTACAAAATATGAATGGTTGACATAAAAAGTTACAAATTATGTTTATAATAAAAATTACGATAGGAGATTTAAATGAATAAAATCACATTGGAAAAATGTATGCTTTGCCCAAGAATGTGCAAGGCAAACAGATCGGACGGTCAAGTCGGATACTGCGGTGCGGATTCAAGAATAAAAATAGGTAGATATTCACTTCATATGTGGGAAGAACCGCCTATTTCCGGTACAAGAGGTTCCGGTACGGTATTTTTTTCAAATTGTAATCTGGGTTGCGTATTTTGTCAAAATTATAAAATAAGCTCACAGCATTCGGGAGTGTATGTAAATGAAGAAGAATTATGTAATATTTTTCTGGATTTACAGAAACAGGGAGCACATAATATTAATTTAGTAACGCCGACTCATTATATTATAGGAATTGCAAATGCTCTTAATATGGCAAAAAAGAAAGGACTTTCTATTCCCATTGTGTATAACTCGGGAGGATATGAAAGTCCTGAAGCATTGAAAATACTTGATAAAATTATAGATATTTATATGCCTGATATGAAATAT
>CASFSH010000292.1 GCA_949297205.1 uncultured Bacillota bacterium
AATGGAAAAATTTAAGAAAACTATCTGTTTCACCCTTTAATAACGAAAAGCTTGTAGGAGAATATCTTAGAGATACAAATATTGTATATTACAGCAAACCGAGGGCAGAATACCTTACTATAGAAGGACCTCTTGATGAGAGTGCAATATGTGAATATTTTAAAACTATTGCAGAAAACGCAAGCGGATGTATTTTGGAGGTGGCTCAAAGAGAAGCAGGGACACTTTTCCGTGATCCGGGAAGAGGGAAACGTTATGTTGAGCTGGCTAAAGATACCATAAATAGATATTGGAAGCCTTAAAATAAGGTAAAACATATAACAGAGACGTGTATTAATGCATATTTCACAAAGCATTACTTACGTCTTAGCGTAAAATTACTAACGGAAAAATAAATAGAAAGTTTTCAACTTTTATGATATGATTTAAGTGATCAAACAAAAAACATACAAAAGGAGAAAACTTTCTATGAATACTATCATAACACAGTTTGTTGAAAAATGCACTAAAAACTTTTATGGAGCAATCGAAAAAATTGTAAAAGACAATGGCACGGTGAGTGATTTGACCGTTTCTCTGAAAAAAGACTTTGATGAATTGGGTGTTGAACTTGTTCGGTTTGCCCTTGAATCCGTTGATAATGAGTTGTGCAATGATTCGGCTCGAAAAAAATCTTGGAGTATTGACAAAAAGCTTCAGGATAAAACTTTGACAACAATCTTTGGAGATGTTCATTATCAGAGAACATATTTTGTATCTAAGTTCGGTAAAGGATATTCTCATTTATGTGACAGAATTTTCGGGATTGAACCTCATGAACGCTGCGATATGAATGTAAAGGCAAAAATGGTTGAAAATGCAATAGATATGTCTTATGAGAAAAGTAGTAAGGTTTTTGAGTCGAAAATGAGTAAGCAAACGGTTCTTAACAGCATCAGAGAAATAGAAAACGGCAGATTAACAATTGAAAACAAGGCAGAAAAATCTCAAGTAGAAATTCTTTATGTTGATGCAGACGAGGATCATGTTGCGTTGCAAAACGGCTCAAGTGTTATGCCGTATCTTGCGTATGTACATGAAGGCTATTGTGACAATGAAAAGTCAAGAAAACAATTAAAAAATATCAGATATTTTTCCGGAATATATAAGAATAGTGAAGATTTTTGGATTGAAGTTGCAAACTACATTGAAGAAAATTATGATACAAACTATATAAAAACAATATATCTATCCGGCGACGGGGCAGGGTGGATAAAGCAGGGTATACATTGGCTTCCGAAAGTTAAATTAGTTCTTGATAAATATCACCTGAACAAATATATAATCAGTGCAACCGGAAATGTTCCTGAAATGAGAGGCGATATATGGAGGAGTATATATAAACAGGACTTAGAAAAGTTGAAATGTGTATTTGCAGATATAAAGACATGTGCAGATAGCCCTCAAAGGATTGAACAAATAAACAAAACTCTGAAGTATATCAAAACCAACTGGACAGGAATAAAAAACAGCTATGACGATGCGTATATCGGATGCAGTGCCGAGGGACATGTGAGCCATATACTGTCAGAACGACTAAGTTCCAGACCGCTCGGATGGAGTTATACAGGTGTAGATGATATGGCAAAGCTAAGAGCATTCAGGGCAAACAATGGTGATATTTACGAGGTAGTAAGAGGACAAAAAAGAGATAGCAGGAGAAAAGGCATTAAAAAAATAACAGAAAATGCCGTAAAAAGAGTTGCAAAAAACACAAATATGATTTATACTAATGTAAAACCTGTGGCGTTGGAAAAAGGTTTAAAAAACGAATTATACAAGGCTTTACACGCTATTTGTTATGCAATTTAATAGTTTAGCATCATAATCGTTGGAAATTGATATTGAAAAATCCGAAAGTAAATTGACGCTATCGTAAATTATATTATTATTGACAAATACTTGTATTTATGATATAATTAAAAAGAATATTTTATTGACAATTAACAAAAATACATAGGGTGTGTTAATATGGAAAAAATATGGCTTTCTTCGCCTACAATGCACAGCGAAGAACAAAAATTTGTAAAAGAGGCATTCGATTCAAATTGGGTTGCACCTCTTGGAAGAAACGTTACGGAATTTGAAAAGGAAATTTCAAAATATATCGGTTGTAAAGATGCCGCGGCAATGTCTGCAGGAACGCATGCCCTTCATATGTGCTTTAAACTTGCCGGAGTAAAACAGGATGACATTGTCCTTTGCAGTGATTTAACTTTTGCAGCAACTGTAAATCCCGTATCATATGTCGGAGGAAAGCAGGTTTTCGTAGACTCTGAAAGAGAGACCTGGAATATGGATCCGATTGCTTTGGAAAAAGCATTAATTAAATATGAAAAAAAAGTAAAGGCTGTCGTTGTTGCAAATTTATACGGCACTCCCGCAAAACTTGATGAAATAATTGATATTTGCAAAAAATATGATGTTACATTAATAGAAGACGCTGCAGAATCCCTGTCGGCTAAATATAAAGGCAAACAAACAGGAAATTTTGGAAAATATAATGCAATAAGTTTTAATGGAAATAAAATTATAACAACCTCAGGAGGAGGAATGTTCTTATCTGATGATCAGGACGCAGTCGAAAAAGTAAGATTCTATTCCACACAGGCAAGAGATAGAGCGCCGTGGTATCAGCACAGTGAGATCGGATATAACTACCGCATGAGCAACATTGTGGCAGGAATAGGCAGAGGACAGCTTATACATATTGAGGAACATAAAGCTTTAAAAACAGAGATATTTAAAAGATATAAAGAGGAATTAAAAGACTTACCGGTTGAGATGAATCCCTACCTTGAATGCAGTGAACCTAATTTCTGGTTAAGTTGTATGACAATAAAGCAAGAATTTTTACATAAAGTAACACCCGAAACAATAAGAATAGCACTGGAAAAAGAGAATATTGAGTCAAGACCTATATGGAAACCGATGCATATGCAGCCTGTATTTGCAGACTGTGATTTTATAACAGCTGATGATAATGTAGGAGAAGATATTTTTAAAAGAGGATTGTGCCTTCCTTCTGATATAAAAATGACAGAATTGCAGCAGCAAAGGGTTATTTCTGTTATTAAGAGGTGTTTTGATGTATAAAAAATATTTTAAGCGTTTATTTGATATTATATGTTCATTTCTTGCTATAGTTTGTTTTTTTTGGCTTTTTGTAATTGTGGCGGTGCTTGTCAGAATAAATCTTGGTAGTCCAGTGATTTTTAAACAAGAAAGACCGGGGCTTAACAATAAAATATTCACACTTTATAAATTTAGGACAATGATTGATCAGAGAGATAAAAATGGTAATTTGCTTTCTGACGAAGAACGATTGACCCGGTTTGGTAAAATACTTAGAAAAACAAGCTTGGATGAAATCCCTGAACTTTTTAATATTTTAAAAGGAGATATGAGTATAGTCGGCCCAAGACCGTTACTTGTGCAATATGTACCGCTTTATAATGAACATCAAAAAAGACGTCACGAAGTTCGTCCGGGTTTATCAGGTCTTGCTCAGATAAATGGAAGAAACACAATATCATGGGAAGAAAAATTTGATTTAGATGTACAATATGTTGATAACATTA
>CASFSH010000293.1 GCA_949297205.1 uncultured Bacillota bacterium
TAACAGCAAAGTAATAAAAATTCCATTTCTGCGAATAATGTCTATAAAGCTAAAAGCCGTAAATGTAAAGGTTATTTACGGCTTTTATAATTATTACGGAAATATCATGGATTTCATTGAAAATACAATAGATAATTGCCATATAAAATTTACATTGTTCTTAAATTCTATTAATGGCGTTGGACTGATTGGAGAAAGAAGTGAATGAGAATGGAAAAAAGAGTCAGTGATTCTATTACAGAACAAGTACAGATAATATCACAAGCTGATCTTAACGGATACAAACGGCTGTTTGGAGGAAAACTTGTCGAATGGATAGATATTGTTGCTGCTGTTACCGCAAGAAGACATTGCGAACATAATGTAACAACACTTATGATTGATCAGTTAAAATTTAAAGAACCGGCGCATGCAAATGATCTTATAGTATTAAGAGGAAAAATAACATATGTCGGAAGAACTTCAATGGAAGTTTGTGTTCGATCATATGTTGAAAAAGTAGACGGTATGAGAAGACTTATAAACACGGCTTATGTTGTTATGGTAGCTCTTGATGAGAATGAAAAAACAATAGAAGTACCCGGACTCATTCCTGAAACAGCAGAGGAAAAGCGTGAATGGGAAGCAGGAAAAAAACGTTATGAACTTAGAAAACAAAGACGAAGTGAATGTTACTGATACTGAACAAAATTATTTTAGGATATGTAACTCTGTAATGGTTGGAAAATTTATTTCAGTTACATATCCATTTTTATATATTTATTAAAGATGTTTTCATATGACAGTTTTCTAACAATTTTTTATTATTGTTGAATTTTAAATAAAAATATGATATTATAAAAAAAATAATGAACCTTGTGGAAAACCGCGACTATATTATAGTAAAGGAAGATAGATATGAAAGCTGCGCAGATTAATATGCTTATCGACGAATACGGAAAAGACATATACAGTTTTTGCAGAAAAATTACATATAGTGTTGAAGACAGTGAAGATTTGTATCAGGAGGTTTTTTTAAAAGCTCTTGAAAAACAAAAATCAATTGATCTTGATAACAATCCTAAAAGCTATCTTATCTCAATTGCAATTTCATTATGGAATAACAAAAAAAGAAAATATGCAAGACGACAAAGAATAGCTCCCGAACAATCCATTGATGCAGAAGAGAATTACGATCAGCCTTTTCATACAGAAACTCCAGAAAAAGAGTTTTTGAAAAAGGAGATGATTGATATTGTTAATCAAAGTATATCGGAACTTGATGATAAAATGAGAATACCTGTTTTACTCTATTACAACGCTCAGCTTCCGCTTGATAAAATAGCGGAAATACTTGATTGCAGTGAGGGAACGGTAAAAAGCAGATTGTTTAATGCAAGACAAAAATTAAAAAAGAAATTGGAGGTGTATGGGGTTGAACAATTTTGATTTGGATGAACTGTTGAATGAAGCATTAAAGCCTACGGAAGAACCTTCCGATATGCTGAATGCTAAATTAAAACAAAAGATTAAAAAGAAAAAAATATACACCGGAAGAAGAATTTTTGAATTTTCTGCAGTGGGGGTTGCGGCTGTCGTAGCTATTTTTGCAATTGCTTTAAATGTTAATAATAATTTCGGAAACAAAGTTGAAAATGTACCGATATTAGGAGATATTTCACAAAATGACAAATTAATTGCAGATGCGGATAATAAACCTGAGCAATCTTTTGAAAATGCGAAAAATGATGATGAAAACAATACTGAACGGTCAAATGATACCGAAAAAAATATGAATGAAGATTCTACGGTAACTCAGAGCAAAGCTAATATGGTGATTGTTAGTGAAAAAGAGGAAAGTTCCGCAAAATCAGACTTTAATGAAAAAAATTTACAGGCGCAGGATACGAAAACATACAACGCGGAAAAAGGAACAGATATAATAATTAATTCTCCTGCCGAAAGCGCTGAACCTGTACCACAGACAGAAGAGGATATTATGCCAAAGGTAAAAAGCGTTTCAGAACCTGCACAAAGCGAAAATGAGAATAATGATGTGTCGGTGGCAAGTTCTATGTATGAAGAAAGTAAACCGGTACTTGAAGCATCAATGTTTAGTGCAGATATTGCCAATGAGTCTGATGCAAATACATCCGGAGGCGGCGGATCCAGTTCGGGTGCATCAATTACTGCAGTGCCGGATGTTTTGCCTGTTACAATAACGGCTGATGATGTGAAAACACTGACGGACGAAAACGGAAAGAAATATTCAGTAGATAAAAATACCAAACAAAGAGTAACCATAGGTTCGATTTTTGAAGAAGGTTATGATTACAATACGTATCTTTATCTTGAGATTATAGGTCAGATGAATGAATCAAAAGAAGAAATTTATTTTATTGACGGCAACAACGCATTTGATAAAATTACCGGAAACGAAGATTTTTATATTGATGGCAATAATGATTTGTATGTTACTTTTGATAAGGGCGAGGTTGCATCTGAAAGTATTGGAACGGTTGAATTTAATGTTGGAAATATAAATTAATAAAAAGGGGTGTATTTTATGA
>CASFSH010000294.1 GCA_949297205.1 uncultured Bacillota bacterium
ATGCCGGTGTTAAGATTGGTGAAATATATGTGTATGCTGATGATCCCAATGAGCTTTACCCGTTTGTAAAAAGCGTTGAGTATTGCAGCGACAATGTTACTATCGAATTTTCAGACAGCATTAATTATGATACTGTCGGAAATATCGAGTATTATAACAAAGACGAAGTAAAGCTTAAAAATGTCGATGTAAGCTATGACGTTTTTAATCGTATCGTTACGGCAAAAGCAGCAAACATAGCAAGGATAAAATATGATGGAGTGTTTGGGGAAAACGGAATGAGTCTGAAAGATTCCGAAAGCGAGATATATACCGAAACATTTCTTGGGATAACCGACGGTGACGGGTATTTGATAACAGGCACAGATGGGATAAGCTCTGCAATTGCACGGCTTAGAATTAATAATTCTGATGAAGAGCTTTCTGATAGAATCAAGACCGTTATAATTGCAGCTTATGATGACAATGACAAAATGATTTCAGCGAACTTTAGCAGTTCACAAATCGGAATCGGTGTATCATTAATAACGTCGGAAATTGAAATAAGCAATGAATGTAAAAAAATTAAATCGTTTGTGTTTGACGGAAAAGTTAATGAAATGAAACCGTCTAAGCAGGTTTCAGCGGTTGTACCGGGAAATCAGTACGCAAGTGTTGATGTGATTCCGAACAGCGAAAACAGTTGCATAGCAAAAATCGGAATTGATTATGCTTATGTATGCGGTCAGAAAATCAGTGTTTTGCCGCCGGTGCTTAAAAACGGAGAGATTTTGATGTCGGCTGAGGATATTGCCAATATTTATCTTTCGCCTGTGCAGCTTACCGACAAAGGTGTCAATGTTATGTATTTGAACAAGACGCTGACGTTTGAGAATGGAAAAAGCATAATGCAGGTAACCGAAGGTGCGGACAGAACTAAGAAAAGATATTCGATGGACGCATCGGCTCAAATGATTGCCGATAAGCTTTATATACCGGTAAAAGCCTTCATTTCATTTATTGAAAACTGTAAGCTTGTAAAGCTTGACGATTATGTCATATTCGGTGAAAATGTGGTTCCCGGGGACTATGAAACAGCGAGTACACATTTATCTTTAAGGAATAACTTTTCTTCTGATTTTCATGATGGCAGGATTATGAAAGAGCTTTATGTAGATGTATGTGGTGATGATAAAAATGACGGAAGCATTGAAAAACCGTTTAAAACCATCGAACGCGCAAAGCAGAAAATCAGGGAAATAAAGAAATTGAACGGTATGATAGGGAATATAAATGTGTATTTAAGAGATGGTGAATACTATACAGACGGTTTGTCATTTGATGCAGATGATAGCGGAGAAAACGGATATTTTGTGAATTTTATGTCATATCCGAATGAAACGGCAGTGGTAATTTGCGGAAAGAGGATAGATACATGGAGCGAAGAAACGGGAGGAATATACAGCACTGCTGCTGATTCCGAAAAAGCAGATGTATTGATTGATGAGAATAAATTCATAAAAAAAGCAAGATATCCAAATGATTCGTATTTGAAATCAAAGGCAAACACAGCGAGCGAAAACTCAAATGAGATGTTTGTTGATGAAAAAATCCCCGAAATGAACAATATATGTGAAGCGGAGGTTTATATATGGCCGAATAATTCATTCAGAAACGAAACTGCTAATATAGTCGGAGCAGCCGGTGGTAAAATCACTCTGAATAAGGGATTTGATTGGTCGCAAGGTGAAGTAAACAGATTTTACTACCGTAATGACAGCGCCTTTCTTGACATACCCGGTGAGTTTTCTTATGATGGCGTCAAGCTTCTCTGTATTCCCGAGAATGATATAAGTGGTGTTATAATACCTCGAAAGAGCAGCTTGTTCGGTATTTGCGGCGAAGAGTATGGCGACAGGGTTAGAAATATCGGTTTTGAGGGTTTAACAATTATCGGCTGTGACGAAGGCTATAACGCTATAGATATTCGTTTTGCAACAGGCATCAGAATTAATAAATGTTATTTTAAGAGCATTGGCGGAAACGGTGTGATGGCTGATCATTCATATAACATAACGGTGACAGATAGTTTGTTTGATAATATAGGCGGTGCTGCCGTTTACTTATTGGGACAAAGCACAGCAAAAAATTCCGTTGCAGGGCGCTGCTCGGTAGTGGGAAATGAAATGAAAAATGTTGGAGAATTGAATCCGAATAACGGTTCGGGTGTGATGTTGTCCAGTGTAGATAATTGTATTGTGTCAAATAACAGGATAAAAAATTCACCGAGATTCGGCATTAATTTTTCATCGGTCAAGACTGAATACTTAAATCAAACCGACATTGCGTTTGATGACTGGAACTTATATACACGCTGTAAAAACAATGTTATTTCCGATAATGATATTTCAAATATTATGTATGATTCGGAAGATGGCGGAGGAATTTATGCATGGAATGCCTCAACCGGTAATGTGATACGCAGAAATTATTTACACGACAGCACAAGTCCGGTTAAGTATTGGATGCCTATTTATATCGATGATGAAACCGATGGTACAACCATATATGAAAATATCGTGGCAAATAATCAGAATTATCCGTCAGACGGTTATATTATGCATACCTATTTCTTAAAGGGAAGAGATAATGTTATGTATAATAATATA
>CASFSH010000295.1 GCA_949297205.1 uncultured Bacillota bacterium
ACACGTCTACAATTTCTTCCTTGCGTATTGTGTCCAAAACAGGCATACCCGCAGTTCCTCCCGGTTCTCCGTCATCAGAATATCTGAATATATTGTTTTCATCTATGACATAGGCATATACATTATGTGTGGCATCGGGATATTGAGTCCTTATCTGCTTTAAAAAATCAAGCGCTTCTTCCTCTGTTTTACAAGGACTTACATTTGCTATAAATTTTGATTTTTTTTCAATAAACATTGTCTGCGCGTGTTTCTTTACCGTTTTATATTTTGCTTTTACCGAAATATCAATCACCGCCCTGCACTATATATTTTCTCAATTTGTCATATGTTATTCTGTCAGCCAATAACACCATTTTTGTACCGTCCTGAGTATACTCCGATTCCAATACTTTTTGAGTTTCATGAAGTTCATTTACAATAGCACCTTCATTATAGGGAATACAAATTGTTATTTTTTCCTTTTTTCCGGGGGCTTGTTCAGCTATTGCCTTTAACAGACTGTCAAGTCCTTTTTTATATTTTGCGGAAATACAAACATTTACAGAGCCCTCTCTTTTTTCCAATATATCGGGTTCGCCGTTTTTATCACACTTATTATATACCATAACCTCAGGTTTTCCCACTGCACCAATATCTTTCAATACTTCGTCAACCACTGTTATCTGATTTTCATACTCTTCATTTGACACATCGACAACATGTATAAGAACATCTGCAATAACAGCTTCTTCGAGAGTTGACTTAAAGGCCTCAACAAGATGATGCGGAAGTTTTCTTATGAATCCTACGGTATCAACCAATAATATTTTTCTTGAATCCTCAAGTTCAAGTGCTCTTGATGTAGGGTCAAGAGTTGCAAACAGCTTATCTTCTGCAAAAACTTCGGCATCGGTAAGAGCGTTCAATAAAGTTGATTTTCCTGCATTGGTATAACCCACAAGAGCAACGGTAATAACTCCGTCTTTTTTTCTTCTGCCTCTTAACAGTTCTCTGTGCTTTTTTAATTCTTCCAATTCCTCGGTAAGAGCCTGTATTCTTTTATGGATATGCCGCCTGTCTGATTCAAGTTTTGT
Source organism: uncultured Bacillota bacterium (assembly GCA_949297205.1). Taxonomy (GTDB): domain Bacteria; phylum Bacillota; class Clostridia; order UBA1381; family UBA1381; genus RGIG1988. The sequence goes on from CASFSH010000295.1 coordinate 1,077, forward strand.
TTCACCCGGACCTCTTGTTCCGATACCTCCGCCTGTTCTGCTCATTTGTGTACCCATTCCTCTTAAACGGGGCAAACGGTATTTCAGCTGTGCAAGTTCAACCTGGAGTTTTCCCTCTCCGCTTTTTGCCCTCATTGCAAAAATATCAAGAATAAGCATAGAACGGTCAAGTACCTTTACCCCAAGAATATCGGTAATATTTCTTATCTGTACAGGAGTCAACTCATCATCAAAAACAACAAAGTCAACAGATAACTCTTTTATTGCATTGGCAATTTCTTCGAGTTTTCCTTCTCCCATGTACGTCCCGTTTTCCAAATCAGCTTTGTTTTGAATAACCTGTGCTACAACCTCAGCACCCGCAGTTTTTGCAAGCTCATACAATTCATGCATTGATTCCTCTGTTGTGTCCTCTATCTGATTTTTCAATCCTCTGTGAACACCTGCCAAAAGAACCTTTTCTTTTTTTATTTCATTTGTTTTTATATCCATAACACATTCCTCATTTCAGCATGTCTTTAAATGATAACCCAATATACCTCAAAAGATTTCTTGTAAATCATGCTGCAAATATAACCAAACAAATATCCCTTCTAAATAATTATACCAAAAAAGTACCTGTAAGTATACCCTTTTAATTATTTTTTTATATTTTTTTTAAATTTTTTTAAAAATAGCTTGTATTATTTTGTTTTTATGTTATAATATATTTGTTATACTTAATTAAATTTGATAGGGAGGATATGAATATGCATACATTATTTACCGTTTTGCATTTAATAGTAACAGTATTTTTGATTGTAGTAGTACTGTTGCAAGAAGGAAAAGATCCCGGTATGCGCGGAATTTCCGGTGCTGCTCCTGATATGGGCGATTCCTTTTTCAGCAAAAATACAGGCAGAACAAAAGCTGCTTTCATGTCAAAATTAACTTGTGCTTTTGCAATATTATTTTTGATTACAACTTTGGTTCTTGTAATACTTTAATTTAAGTCTTATATTTATAATAGTGTATACAAGATTATAAATTGTTTTATCGAAAACTAAAAGAAACCTACAAACATTTTATTGATTTCTGTTTGTCGGTTTCTTTTTTATTACGCTTTGTTCTTTCTGCTATTCTTCATATTTTGCTTTTCTTGTATTTATCTCTTTGATTTTATTCATATCAAATTTTGCTTTTCTGTCATAGGTATACAGACCGTTAACCTCTTGTTCCACATCATAAAGCTGTGTAAAACAGAAGCCTATAAAATCAGGATTATCCAGCAATGCATCGGCAAGGCCTTTGTATCTTTCAATATATTCTTCTTCAGTCTTGGGTGCAATGCCGTAACCCCATCCGTTATCATCATTTGGATTCCATCTTATTCCGCCGTACTCGCTCATAAACAGCGGTTCACCTTTCCATTTCTGAGTACGTCCGTTATCCGCTCTCTCAACCTGATCCATGGCAATACCCTCACTTGTACGGGAATAATTATCCTTGAATTTTTCCACTTCCTGTTCATAATCATGCACATCAAAAATATCTGTAATTACATGATAATTTCCGCTCGTATCAATGCATACTCTGGTTTTATCAAGCTGTTTTGTCAGTTTGTACACCGTTTCAATAAGCCTTGTAGGAAGCTGTGTCTCAACATAATTCCATGTTTCGTTAAAGGGACACCATCCGATAATTGACGGGCTGTTAAAATCCCTGTCTATAATTTCCATCCATTCATTAATAAAATTTTCTCCGGCAACAGCACTTTCATAATCCATTCCCCAGTTACCATGTTCTCCCCAGACAATATACCCGGCTTTATCACAGTGATAAATAAATCTTTTTTCAAAAACCTTTTGATGCAGTCTTGCACCATTAAATCCTGCGTCCATTGACAGCTTAATATCACGTTTTAATATCTCATCTGTTTTTGCGGTGTATATACCGTCGGGATAAAATCCCTGGTCAAGAACAAGACGCTGAAATATCGGTTTACTATTCAGCATAAACTTATTGTCCTTTATTTTTATTTCCCTCATGCCAAAATAGCTTTTAACTTTATCCTTGTTGAATATCAGCTCCGCATCATATAAGCGTCCGTGACCTGTTTCCCACAGATGAATTTCCGATAACTTTATCTGACCTGAAAAACAGCTGTTATCGGCCTTCAATGTTATACTTCCGGTATCTGTTCCGTTATACGATGTATTTATTGTAATTTCACCTTTTCCGCAAACCTCACCGCACACCGTAATATATCCGTTATTTATATCGGGATAATATTTTATATTCTTTATGTATTCCTCCGGCAGAAATTCCAGCCATACAGTCTGCCATATTCCCGTTGTCCTTGTATAAAGACAGCCGCAAGAGCTGTAACATCCGCTTTGCTTTCCGGAAGGCTGTTTTCTGCTTCTCACATCATCCTGTGCTATAACAAAAATGACATTTTCCCCTGCATGAACATATTTTGTAATGTTACATGAGAAGGAACTGTAACCTCCTATATGGTGACATACCTCATCACCATTTATATAAATATGACTTTCATAATCTATCGCGCCGAAATGAAGAATAACATTTCCGCTGATTTCTTTCTCCGACAAGTTTATTGTCTTTCTGTAACATACGGCAGATATAAAATCCTTGTAATTTATTCCCGACAGCTCGCTTTCAGGGCAAAACGGAACATTTATTTTTTTACTTAAAGCACCGCCCTTATACAACTCTCTGTCAATTGCACTGTTGCCGAAATCAAACTCAAATTCCCATTCTCCGTTAAGATTTTTCCAATTTTCCCTTTCCCACTGAGGATTGGGATGTTCTTTTCTGAATATTTCCATTACAGTCCTCCATTCTACCGGTAAAATTGTGTCTGCTATAATAAATTTTTAAAGTTTCAATCTAATTACTTTTTCACCGGATTTTGTTTGTCTTGTTTAATTATAATTGCATTTACTGTAAAAATAAATAGAGAATATTGAAAAAAAAGTATAAAATACACGCATTTGAGTTACATATTCCTTTACAGTATTTTTTTCTTATTTATCTTTCTGTATTCCGACGCAGTAACACCGGCAGAATTTTTAAAAGTCCTGCAAAAATACGATATACTGCAAAAGCCACATTCTTCTGTTATTGTTCCGATAGATTTTTCACTCATGGCAAGCATTTCTTTTGCCAGTGCAATTCGTGTTTTCAGCATATAATCCATTACAGTACATCCTGTATTTTCTTTAAATTTACGGCAAAAATGATATTTACTTACGTGTATATATCTGCATATCATATCAATAGTAATACTTTCGCATATATGCGTATTTATATAATCAAGAGCCTTGGCTATTGTATTCTCAGGTATATAACTTTCTTTTTTCGAAAACCGGTAAAGAAACGCAAAAAGTTTTAATATTTCTGAAAAAAATATGAATGACGAAACTTTATCAAAATCTTCCCCTTTACTTGCCCGCAAGAA
>CASFSH010000296.1 GCA_949297205.1 uncultured Bacillota bacterium
GCTTTGATTTTTGCGGGAAGGATACGTGATAATATTGTAACAGCTTCTGCTCTTGTAATATATGCTGACGGCGCAAAGTATAGGAAATTTCCTTCGCTTTTTCCGCTTATTATATTATTTGCATAAACTGCCTTAACATAATTTTTTGCCCAATCGGCAACAGATTCTGCATCATCAAGCGCATCAAGAGAAACATCTGCATAATCATCAGGATTAAGTCCCAGAAAATTAGCTGTCATAACAGCAAATTCCGCACGAGTCACATTATCCTGAGGTTTAAATACCAATTGATCACCATCATAAGAGCCATTTACAATTCCTGATGTATTCATATAGGATATTATATCCTTTGCCCAATGTCCCTGTGTATCTGTAAATACATTTTCACAGGATGTATTTTGTATACTGTAAGAGTTAACCGAAGAATATCCGTTGGAAAGTACCGTTTCAACAAAAATTTTATGGTATCCGTTAACAAAATCATCACTTAATTCATACTCTATCTTTGTATGTCTTGCATCAATTTCAGTTAATATACAGTTTGAAAAATCAATATTCTTTCCATCTATGTGTATATATGATTTATCCGTATCAATTTTTTCATTATAGGAATACATATCCACCGTCAATTTATTTCCGTTTACATTTATTTCGCTGTAAGGATATGATTCATCATCGGAATAACTTGCTCCAAGTCTTATATTGTAGCTGTTTGTAACACTGCCGGCTTTTACGGTAAGCACAGTGTTTTTATCAAAACTGTTTGAAACAGTTAATATACCGTCAGAACTTACACTTATTCCCGATCCTTCAGGCACACTCCATCTGTACGCTTCATTTGAAGCAAGCATATCCACACCGGCATATTTTGCCTTTGTGGTAAGATAAACAACATCTCCGGGCAAAACATCTATATCATTTAATTCCGCCATATTCTGTGCATTATAAAGCTTAAAACTGTCAGGACTTATAATTGAATTATAGGTTGCCGCAGCTTTCAATCCATCGGTTTCGGCAGTTACACTTATAGTACCTTCTCCCAAAGCTTCAAGAATTCCATTTTCTTCAATCACACCATATTCATTACATGAATAGGTTACATCCCCTGTAGTTGTGGTATAGTAATTTTCGTCAACTGTTCTTACATTAAGCTGTATTCTGCTTCCGGACAATATTTTCCCCGCATATGGATAAATATATGCCATTTCCGGTTTTCCTACCGCTTTTGATACATTCTGAAGAAATATAAAGTTTGTTACCTTTCTCAATGTACCTTCAGATGGTGAATTAAGAATTACAGAAGTATCACATCCGGGATATACTCCTGACATTGAAGTCGATCCTCCCCCATCCAAATTAAGGGCGTCTACGCAACCCAATTCTTTAAGCCTGTTTGCAAGTGTAGTCTGCTGCACTCCGTAGCTATATCCAACCTGTCTTCCGTCTATAACATAAAAAACAATACTTCCGTCTTCTTTTATTCCTACTGCTGTTCTTGGTGCCGCACCCTTTTCAAGGTTAGATGCAACAATACCGTTGGTAAGCAGTCTGCTGCCTTCACTGGCAAGACCATTTTTCGAATCATTCCATTTTTCATTGGATGCAGTTGTTGAAATTGTTATTTCTTCACCTTTTGTCATGGTATTTATCAATGTAATTGCCCACTGATTGCCATTTGTATTTACTGACAAAACAAATTGGTTTGGATTAATGGTTACAGGTTCGCTGCTTTTAAAAATATCTGCCACCGTACAGGTGAAGGATCCTCCTATCCTTACATTATCTGTTATATTTTCAAGTACAACATTAAGAGTTTCTGTTTTTACACCCGTTTTTTCCCCAAAATCAGGAGTAAACAATGTAAGCATCTGCGTATCTTCCGAAATATATTTGTTTATATGGGGAATCTGAAGCATATAATCTTCACCGAAGCTTGCCGTTGACACAATACACAAATCTTCAATAAATCCCGTTCCGTCTTCCCTGAAACCCACTCCCGGCAAAGTTCTGTCATCCTTTGACGTTACAACGCCGTCAGTAATAACATGTCCCATAGGAATACCCGTTTCAAAAGAAAAGAAAGATGCATTTATGCCTACCATAGGCACCATTTCATTCTCTTTCATATATTCGGTTATCTCATTTATATCTCTTTTTCCGTATATATCATTTCCTGTAAGAACTACCGGAACAACATCCTCATTAGGCTTATATTCTGTATAGTATTCTGTCTGGTATCCTACACCGTTCTGATCTGATAAAAATGTATTTTTATATAAAGTAAGACCCTGACCTATAGGCAGTGACGATTGATCTGTTACAACCGATCCGAGAATAGACGCATCAACAGACGATGCAGTAAATATCAAAGATAACAAAATAAGTATAAGTTTTCTTCTCATTGCTATGTTCCTTTCGTATAAATAATGACAGATTTTAACAAATCAATCATTACGTTTTTTTTCATTTTTAAGATATATTAACTTTAATCCTTCAAAAATAAGATGTTCTGAAATAATTATGTTGCTTTCAATACATGAAGCAATGATCTTATTTGCATATTGACCCGTGGCTATGACAGTAATTTTTTCACCGTATTCCTTTTTTAATCTGTTTATTATTCCGTCTACCATTGCTGCTGTTCCGTTAATAAGACCGGATTGCACCGAAGCAATAGTATTTGTTCCGACAATTGATTCCGGCTTTTGAATACTCACATGAGGAAGCAACGCAGTTTTTTTTGTAAGTGCATCCAAAGTTGTTCCTACTCCTGCGGCAATTATTGCTCCGCAATATGCCTTATTCTCATCAATAACACTGAAAACCGTCGCAGTGCCAAAGTCACATATAACACAAGGTGCGGGATACTTGTCCAAAGCAGCAACAGCATCTGCAACAATATCTCCCCCAAGCTGTGCAGGATTATCTATACTTATTTTCAATCCTGTTTTGACCCCCGGCCCGACAATCAATGTTTCAACATTAAAAACCTTCATTAATGCCTCTTTAATTGTTTCGGATAATTCCGGGACAACAGAACACATAATTGCACCTTTGACTTTCTTTCTGTCAATTTCGTAAAGCTGTACAATCTGGATAATCTCAACAGCATACTGGTCTCTTGATTTATTTATATCAGTCACAATATTTGAAACAAATGATAAATTATCATCATCAAATCCTCCTATTGAAATATAAGTATTTCCAATATCTATTGTCAAAAGCATATAATAACCTCCGCAATTTTATTTTAAACCAGAGCAATATTCCCGCTTTGCTTGCAAGAAACAGAGTATGCGACAGATTGCAACCTGTGCAGGAAACAACAGCCTCTCAGAGTTTCATCAAGAAATTATAGCTCTCACTGAAAATATAAAATGTAACCCCCGCCGTGGGCATTGATCATCTGCACTTAGGTTATTACTGTTCTAACGATAATTATACACCAACCATTACTTTTTGTAAAGAGAAAAAGCGAACAAAAAGCGAACAAATTTATTCCATTATATATACTTTTTAGTTATAAAAAACGCATAGTATTTTATTTAGAATAATATAATGTTTTTTTGAGCTATATAAAAAAAGTCAAACATAGAAGATGTATATTTTATTATCATATACCTTAAATTCAGTTATATCTGTTGTTAGTTTTTCAAAAAATTTTGTTGTATAAAATCCGTTATAAAACATTATTAACATTTTCCGATTTCACTTTTGTAAGAATGATATTTACCATTCTTTCATTTTTTGCATTATTACTGTTTTCAACGGAAATTATGAAATGTTCTTGTAAATATTGTAAGCGGTTACAATAAATTTTCCATGGATGATTTCGGAATCGGATACTCTTCATTGAATATGCTGCATCAGCTAAAAATTGATGAATTAAAATTGGACAGGAATTTTCTTGCTGCTGTGTCTGCTGAAAATGATAAAAAGCGTAAAATTATTCTATATCAAATTATTTTTATTGCAAGAAGACTTAATATTCATACCGTTGCATAAGGAATTATATCTTAAGATCTTTATGTACAGGAACATATTAAAAAAAATAAAATATCAACTTCACATCAAATTTGTGTTAAATAACAAATTATTATCTTTAGACTTAAATTTCTGTTAATTCAGACTCACACAAAGGAAGTATACTATTTATATTGTCAAATATTAATGTTTTAATGTATGATGACCAAGATTATCACACTATCGTAAGGAATGCCTCCCATTCAAGAGATGACCT
>CASFSH010000297.1 GCA_949297205.1 uncultured Bacillota bacterium
TGTAATAGTTATTTTTCTTGTGGCAATGGGAATGGGATGGGGCAGCGGAGATGAAACAGGAGCACTTATCCCGGTAGATATGGAAGCAGGAAAAGTAAATGTACTTTTGCTGGGTGTTGACAATGACGGTTTAAGAACAGATGCCATGATGCTTGTTTCTTATAATTTTAAGGAAAATACAGCAAATGTCATGTCTATACCGAGAGATACACAGATGAAGGTTACCGACAGAAATGTTATTAGAAAAATAAATGAAATTCATGCAATGCATGATAAAGATAATAACTTAATTGGCCCTATGGGAAGCGTTAAAGCGGTTACCGCTTTAACCTCTGTTCCCATACATTATTATGTTGAATTCAGCTTTACGGCAATAGATGAGCTTGCAGATATTTTAGGCCCAATTGAGTTTGATGTTCCGGATATAGAAGGAAACGGAAAAGGTATGAATTATGACGATCCGGCACAGGATCTTCATATACATTTAGAACCCGGATTACAGGAATTGACAGGAAATCAGGTACAGCAATTCCTGCGTTACAGAAAGTCAAATGACGGTTCATCAGACGGAAGCGATTTAAGCAGAGTTAAAAGACAGCAGGAATTTATAAAGGCAGTTATTGATCAAAAGGTAAATATAACGCTTATTGCAAAATTGCCGTCAATTTTCTCTCAACTGAAAAAGAATATAAAAACAAATTTCTCAGCGGGAGATATAATAAAATTCGGTAAATATTTGAATGGTATTTCAGGTGATGCAATAACTTCGTACAGCTTGCCCGGAGAGTCAAAAAGAACAAGTGCAGGCTGGTATTTCGTTTGTGATTTGGAGGAAACCGCAAAGCTGATAACCGAAAGTTTTGGTTATGAGGCAACGGGACTTACCACAAGTATTACAATAGAGGATGTAGAAGGTACAAAAAATGTTTTAACTTCTTCACCGAAAAGCTCATCAAAAAATAATGATGACGAGGATGATAAGGAAGAAGATGAGCCTAAAAAAACTTCTGATACAGAAAAGAATACTGCAACTCCCACACCTAAAAAGTCAGAAGAACCTGAAAAGACACCTGTTACAGATGAGGAGGATGCAAGAGAAAGTTCGGATTATGACTATGATAACAGTGACGTTATTTCCGATAATGACACAGACAGTGAAAAAGAAAATACCGATGTCATTGTTTCAACACCGAAACCGACTGTAAATATACCGGATGAAAAAGAAGATACGGAAGAACCTGAAAATACAAATAACGCTGTAACCGATTCTGAAGATGATGAAGTTATAACACTTGATTAAAAAAATATTCCCTGCCCAAATAATTTTTTAGGGCAGGGAATTTGTTGGTTAGGGGATAAATGTATTTTTGTGAGGTTATTTATATTATAGCCTTAGAAATTTTTTTTATACATTTGAATAAATTATTTAATGACTGCTGAACAATTATGAAACGCAGCCGCATGGCGGCTTACAAGCGTTTCAGAATTGTTTAGGTGCAAGGGATTTGTGCATTTTTGCAAAAAACCTTGCACCGTGAATAAATATTTTGCCCCCAAAATATTTATTTCAGCAGACTTTATCAATGCGAACTATGTAAAATC
>CASFSH010000298.1 GCA_949297205.1 uncultured Bacillota bacterium
ATTTAATCGGAAACATTATACCCTTGCGTGCGCCAATGGAATTGGCTGCCGTTCAGGCAAGAAATGATGCAGTACAAAAAACTGGACTTTCACCGGATGAAATAGGAATAATTTTTATTTCTCCTTGTGCTGCAAAAGTTACCGAAACAAGAAGTCCGTCCAATGTCAAAAATTCAAATGTAAACGCAGTTTTATCAATGAAAGATATTTATCTCAAATTGGCTCAAACAATACATAAAATAGATGAAAACGAAATTGAAAAATTATCTTTTTCAGGTAAGGACGGTATTTTATGGGCAGTTCCCGGCGGTGAGGCTTATGCTTCCCACGCAAAACGACAAATAGCGGTTGACGGTATTCAGAATGTTATCCAGGTATTTGAAGATATTGAAGACGGAAAATTAAATGACATAGAATATGTTGAGGCTCTTGCATGTACCGGCGGTTGTGTGGGCGGTCCCCTTACAGCAGAAAACAGCTTTGTTGCCTGTTCACGTTTAAAAAGAATATGCAAGCCTCTTGACGATGAAAAACTAAGTCTTGACAATGATATTGTAGCACAATGGGATAAACCATTGATTTATAAACCTATAATGAATCTCGATAAAGATATAAATATTGCAATGCAAAAAATGATAAAACTTGAAGAAATATATGACAGTCTGCCAAAACTTGACTGCGGTTCCTGCGGTTCTCCCAGCTGCCACTCTCTTGCCGAAGATATAGTGCGCGGCTATGCAAAAGAAACCGATTGTATTTTTAAACTTCGCGAAAGACTGAGTTTTTTAGTAAATGAAATGGTTCAGTTAGATAATCCTAAACCGGAAAATGATAAATTAAATAATAAAGAGAACGGGAGTAATCAATAATGTTATTAAAAGATATAATTAATTTTACCGATTCAAAACTTTTATCAGGTGATGAAAATAAAGAAATAAACGGCTGCTATATAGGAGATCTTCTGAGTCTTGCAATGAGTAAGGTACAAAAAGACAATCTATGGATAACTATTCAAAGTAACATAAATATTGTTGCCGTTGCTTCATTAACGGAAGCCGGATGTATTCTCATTTGTGAAGGATTTGATCCGGATGACGGTGTTGTTTCACGTGCCGAAGATGAGAATATATCTATTGTGCAGTCGCCGTTATCAGCCTTTGAATTGGCAAAAAAATTAATAAATAACGGTTTTTAAAATATTATTTCGGAGGTATTATATGTTTTCACCATATTTAAAGCGTATTCTTATTGATATTTGTTTTGCAAGTGCATTAATACTTTGTATTCTTTTTTGCAAAATATCATTTGTTGATTTTCTTATATCCTTATTCCATTTTCAGGATAAAGTTAATATCTCATCATTGGTATATTGTATACACAGAATTTTATTGGTATTATTGCCGCTTATATTGCTTTCACGCAGTAACAAATTTCCTAAAATAATAGTATTAAAATATATTTTTATAGCCATGGGAATATGCTATTTATTAGGTAATACATGGATATTTTTCTTTTTATCGGAACATTCCTTTTCAGAACTTATAAACGCCTCTGTTCCCAACCTGTTTGCAAGTGAAACAATACGTGCAAGAACAGCTGAAGCATTAAGCATATGTTACAATTTTCAATATCAGGATGCATACGTATTTAATTATCTGACATGGAATTCATATGATTTGTTTGGTGTACTGTTCAGCACAATACAGGGCATTTTATACATACAGCTTGGAATAAAACTACATTCAAGCAAAAGATACGTTTTAAATAAATTTATTCTAATTACAGTATTATCACTTGTTATTCCTCTGTTTTACACATTTGTTATACAAGCAAACTTTCCTACTTTGCAGAATTTTGAACTGCTTAGTGATTGGTCTGAAAGAAATGTATTGCTTATTTTCAGTTCATCTTTAATAATAATTGCACTTCGGTTGGCCGCTACCTCCAGATCATTTTGGTCTGATGTTATGTACTAATCTATTAAACAATTAGTTATTAAATTTTTTAGCAAAATTTTAAAATTAAAAACCCGATCTCATGCAAGAAATCGGGTTTTTTAATTTATTCAATTATTCTTCTTTTTTTGATTCTGCTATAACCTTTTCGGCAATATTTGACGGTGCAACCTCATATCTTGTAAATTCAAAAGTAAATGTACCTCTGCCCTGACTCATAGAACGCAAATCGGTTGCATACTTATTCATTTCCGATACCGGCACTTCAGCCTCAACAAGGTTTAATCCTTCTCTGTCACTTTCTCCCATTCCCATAATCTGACCACGGCGCTTATTTATATCACCGATAATGTCACCCATTATGCTTTCAGGAATATATACCTTCAAATATCCGATAGGTTCAAGCAATACAGGTTTTGCCTGTTTAAGACCTTCTTTATATGCAATTGATGCAGCCATTTTAAACGCCATTTCCGAAGAATCTACAGGGTGATATGATCCGTCAAGTAAAGTAGCTTTAAGATTCACAACCGGATAACCTGCCAATACACCATGTTCACAGGCATCTCTCAAACCCTTTTCAACAGCCGGGAAGTAATTTTTCGGAACACTTCCTCCAAATACTTTTTCCTCAAATATCATTTCTTCTGTAAGACCTTTTTCGAACTGAATCTTTACATGTCCGTATTGACCATGACCTCCGGATTGTTTTTTATGCTTACCTTCAACCGTTGCGGTTCCAAGAATTGTTTCTCTGTATGGAACAATTGGATCCTCAAGCTTAACATTTACACCGTATTTGGATTTAAGTTTATTAATGAGAACATCAATATGCTGTTCACCCTGTCCGTTAATCAAAGTTTGTTTTGTTTCCGCATTATTTGTAACAGTAAATGTGGGATCTTCATCGGTCAATTTCATAAGACCGCTTACAATCTTTTCTTCATCTCCTTTTGATACAGGATAAACTGCCATAGATAATACAGGCTGCGGAAAATCTATACCGCTCAATATAATATTCTTATTTTCAGCACACAATGTATCTCCCGTTTTTGTCTGATCAAGTTTTGCAACAACGCCTATATCACCTGCATCTACAGATTTAACCTCAATTTGTTTTTTTCCAATCAGAGTATAGACTTTACCTATTTTTTCTGTTGTATCTTTATTGGGATTATATAAAGTACTGTCTGCTTTTACACTTCCGGAATAAACTCTGAACAAGGACATTTTACCTACATATGGGTCTGCAATTGTTTTAAATACTATTGCAGAAGTTGTATCCTGTGCATCCTGAACAACCTCTACAGGATCTCCTGTTTTAGAATCATGAGCAATTTCAGTGATTTCATTTGGATTAGGAAGATATTTGCCGATACCGTCCATTAAACTCATAATACCGACATTCTCTTGACCTGTTCCACAGTATACAGGATAAATTGTTCCGTCTTTAACTCCCTTTCTTATTGCTTTCTTTATTTCATCAAAAGTAAATTCTTCACCGTTAAAATACTTATTCATTAAAGCATCGTCAGTTTCTGCAACAGCTTCCATAATCATATCTCTCAGCGGTGCAATTGTATCTTCCATACCATCAGGTACAGGAATATCTATTCTTTCAATACCTTCATATCTTCTTGCAGTCATATCAACAATATCAACATAACCCTTGAATTTATCTCCTTCTCTGATAGGAATTACAAAAGGTGTAACCGCTTTGCCGAATTTGTCTTTCATTTGTTCAAGAGTATTCATATAATCTGCTCTGTCATCATCCATTTTATTTACAAAAAACATTATTGGCACGCCTTTTGTACGAGCATATTTATATACCTGTTCCGTACCAACAGAAACACCACTTCGTCCGCTTAATACAATAAGTGCTGAATCTGCGGCTCTTAATCCTTCTTTTACTTCTCCAACAAAATCAAAATATCCCGGAGTATCAATAATATTATATTTCATACCCTTCCATTCAATTGGAATCATAGAAGCTGAAATTGAACATTGTCTTTTAACTTCTTCAGGATCATAGTCTGAAACTGTTCCGCCATCTGCCACCTTTGCCATTCTGTCAATAGCTCCGCTGTTTAAAAGCATTGCTTCCGTCAATGTTGTCTTTCCGCACTTACCGTGCCCCATTACAACAACATTTCTGATTGTGTCCATTTTAAAATTACCCATTTGATTTTTCCTCCTTTTGTAGTTCTTATTTATATATTAAGTATAAATCAAATTAAACATATAAGTACATATATTATATTTACCACATTTTTTTCACTTTAAACAATAAATACAATAAAAAACTGTTTAAAGTTTTACCGGTTTTTTTGTATAATTTTCACATATTTATTTTTAATATACTAATTATATAAGGTAAAAATATATAAAATAACTGTTATATTTTATTTTTTATCTATTATACCATAATATATTTAAAAAGTAATACTTTTTCTGTTTAATAAAATACAAAATAACCATACAAAAAATAAAAGAAAAAATTTTTATATATTTTTTTACCAAATTTTTAAAAAGGTATAGAAATTTATCATGATATGTTGTATAATATATAGAATAAGATAATGGGATAAAATTTA
>CASFSH010000299.1 GCA_949297205.1 uncultured Bacillota bacterium
TTAATTATCAGATCTGTTTTGCTGATTTTGTCTGAAGACGATACGACATTTGCACTTCTGGTTCGATTAGATGAAAATACAAAATGCATTTCATCAGATATCTACGATCGAATCAAAACTCAATGAGTATACGGGATAGTATGCAAGCAAGTGTCCGACACCACAGATTGCTGAAAAGATTGTATGCAAAGGGTTTGTAAATATCTATAACCGTCTTATTAAGAATATGGAAATAATACTCACACCTATGCTCGGACAGCTTAGTGAATGTAAGACAATAAGACTCAGGAGACAGGGTGAGATTGAAAATATAAATAAGGAACTTGCAAATATAACAGAGCAGATTCTGATACTTGGAAAGGCAAATGCCGATGGGTACATAGAATCTGCTTTATTTATGCAAGAATCCAATGAACTTAATAATAAATTGACGAAATTGAAAAAGGAAAAGAAATTAATCCTTGGCAATGATGAATGTGAAAAAATATACAGAAAAACAGAACAGCTTATCAATATTCTGAAAAAGACAGGTCCGATAGGCGAATTCGATGAGAAAACATTTAAGAGAGTTATCAGCAGAATTTTTATAAACAAAGACAAGGTAATGACATATGAACTTACGAGACCCATACGTACGGTGCAACGGGAGGTGGAGGGCTACCGCCCTCCGTCTACCCTATTATTGGTATAGATTTTATTTTTAATTGTAAATTTGGTATTGTAGTTAATTGACAACATATTAATCAAATGCTATAATAATACTATAGAAATGATAATTTTTAAGATAGTTGATGTTCGGCATTTAATATAATAAGAAAACAAAATTGATAAAAAATGGGAAATTATGATAAAGTTTAATAGTATGGCGAATAAGGTAAGATAAATATATTATGCTGCGGCTTTGTAAAGGAGTTTGAAGAAAACAAAATGGAGATATTAGGTCAAATACTGGGTATTATCGCGTTTGTAATAGCCTTTGCAGTTTATCAGATGAAAGATAAAAAAAGTCTGCTGATAATACAGACGGCATTGGTTGTGATTATGAGTATGCATTATTTTTGTTTAAAAGCTTATCCTGCAATGGCAATGAATTTATTTTGTGTTTTGAGAAATATAATATATTACCGAAAAGATATTTTTAAATGGAAATATACCTCTCTTGTTGTTTCGTTAATGGTTATGATAGTAGGAATTTTAACATCATCGGGGGCGTGGTCGGTGCTTGTTATAATAGGACTGACAGTAAATACATATTGTATAGCGTTTGAAAATCCGCAGCATTTCAGAGCAAGTATTCTTTTTACTTCACCTCTTGTTTTAATATACAATATTATGGTGTTTTCTTTGGGTGGTATCTTGTTGGAAAGTATATCTGTAATTTCTGCGATAATCGGAATTGTAAGACACAGAAAAAAACTTATTGTTAATAGTATTGAGGGGAGATAATATCAGCCAAGCTGTATTATACTCCCCTTTAATATATCAAAATTCCATCATTCTTTTTCTGTAGTGCATATAATTTTCAAAAGGAACCTCGGCAGGAGTGCCATGGTCAACTGATGGAATGTAGCCGCCGTGTTTTTTCATAAATGGCATTATTCTGTCTATTTATTTATCAATGTCTTCAATTGTTGCAGCTAAAATTCTTTTATCGAATCCGCCGCGAATCAAGAGATTGGGATATTTCTTTCTTATTTCCACCACATCGCATCCTGAAGCAACTTCAAAAGGTGACATATAGGTCATTCCGATTTCTGTATAGACATCTATTGCCTGCAGACAGTTTCCGTCTGTGTCTATCTGTATTTCAAATTTTTTCTTCTGACGAGAACGGATATTATCAAGCAGTTTTGTATAGTAGGGGAACAGAAATTCCCTGATCATATCGGGAGAAATTAAAAGTCCTCCGTTGTAACAAATATCTTCTGCAAGAAATACCTCATCAAATTCAATTTCCTTTTGCATCATTTCAGAGGTTTTATCCGCAAGCTCAAACCATTTTCTCATTGCCGTATGTATCAGTTCGGGATCGTCATAGAAGGTGTACAATGCTCCTTCAGGACCAAGCAAAGAACGCAGGTACATATAACCGCCTATCATATTATTGCAGATTATATAATCCATTTTTTTATATTTTTTGGCATTTTCAATTGTCTGTTTTATAGCTTCTTTTCGTTTTGGGTTGTTAAAGTTCAATAAAAATTTTTTCATATATCTGTTTATGATGGATTGAACGTGCTGTAATTTATCAAAGTGTATGACAGATACGAATAAACAAAAAACCACAGGAAATACAATTTTCATTCCTGTAGTTTCTGTAATATTTGTATCAGTATAAATAATTTAAATGGGAGCAATGCTTCTGTCTTGCCTGCAAATATCAGAGACTGCGACAAATTGCAGCCTGCCCTCAAATTTATAATTCGTCAGCCATAATAATATAACCGTCTTTACGCGGTTTTGCTTCGGGCTGTGCTGCTGCATAACCCAAAATGCAGTTTCCTATGCCCACATAGTTTTCTCCGAGTCCCCATTTTTTCATTAATTCTTTGCCTTCGTCGGTAAGGAAGGTTTCTTTGGCTCTGTGTATCCAGCAGCTGCCTATTCCCAGTGAAGCTGCGGCATTTAAAAGGTTACCCATAACAAGACTTCCGTCCTCTACATAGGTAGGAAAAGCAGAATCGGCGAAAACAATAAGAAGTGTGGGCGCACCGTAAAAAGGATCACCGTCTGAATTCATTATTTTTGCATTCATTTTTGACAGTTTTTTAATGGTTTCCTTGTTCTGAATAGCTACAATAACAGGTGTCTGCCTGTTCATTGCGGTAGGGGCGTATGTACCCGCTTCAAGAATTTTTTTAAGAACATCAAGGGGTATTTGTTCCTCTTTGTAGCTTCTGATACTTCTTCTTTCTTTTAAAACATCAAGTGCATTCATTGCAGATTCCTCCTTGTAAAATAATCAGTGTATTACTTATTGCCAAAACGCAGGTAATAATATAACTAAATTAAGATGTCCCACGCCTCTAAGGCGGCGGGTTACACTTAATTTTTTCAGTGAGAGTACAATCTCCCGCTGAAATCGTTGAATGATGGGGTTATGCCCCTTATTCAACCAATAAAATTATATCACTTTGTATAAAAAAGTGCAAGATATAAATCAATATAAATTTACATGAAAAATATTATATTACAGACTGATTAAAACTTCCTTAATAAATTCCCAAACCCGTCCTACAGATGGTACGGAGAGCTTTTCCTTAACAGTGTGAATATCGAATATATCAGGTCCGAAGGATACGCAGTCCAGATCCTTTGCCTTGCCGCAGAAAATACCGCATTCAAGACCTGCGTGAATGGCCTCGATAACAGGCTCTTTATTGTATTGTTTTTTATACACAGCACACATAACATCACGAAGATGGGAATCCCTTTTATATTCCCATGCCGGATAATAACCGGAGATATGAACGGAAGCTCCGAATTTTTTTGCGGTATCCGAAATACTTTCACAAAGGGCTTTGTTTTCCGTTTCTTCCGAACTTCTGATTGAAGAAAGGAAGTATATACTGTTTTCTTCTGTTTTCAATATTCCCAGATTTGAGGAGGTTTGAACCAATCCGTCAATATCGGTACTCATGGTTTTTACACCGTCATGAACAGCGCATAAAAATTCGGCAATGTTTTCTGCTGTTTTGTTGTCTGTTACCGAACATTTTTTATTTGGTGATACAGTGCATGAAATATCAAAACTCGGTTCGTTATCCGATAATTTTACTTTGAGATTTTGAGCAAATTCTTCAACGGCTTTTGTTATAACCGATTCATTGCAGTCAAAGGCGAGTGTAATTGAACATTCATTGGGTATGGCATTGTGCTTTGTTCCGCCGTTTATTGAGGATAATTGTACTCCGGGAATTTTTAAAAGAGCCGATAACAGCTTTCCTGCGATAATATTGGCATTTGTCCTGTTGTTGCCTATCTCAACCCCGCTGTGACCGCCCAAAAGGCCGTAAATACGTATATTCGCACCGGCTGAAAAAACAGAAAGGGGTTTAAATGGGAATTTTCCTTCACAGCAGATACCGCCGGCACAGCTTACGGTGAACACACCTTCATTTTCCGAGTCAATATTCAGTAAAGTTCGTCCCGAGATACAGGAAAAGTCAAGATTAATCGCACCGTCCATGCCCGTTTCCTCATCTGATGTCAGTACAATTTCAAGAGGAGGATGTGGTATGTCGGTGCTGTCAAGGAGAGCAAGAGCATATGCAACGGCGATACCGTCATCAGCGCCTAAGGTTGTGTTTTCAGCATGAATATAATCTCCATTGTAAATTAGCCGCAGACCGTCTTTTTCAAAGTTTATATCAGAATCTGCCGTTTTTTCACATACCATGTCAAGATGCCCCTGAATAATAACAGCAGGTTTTTTTTCATAACCCAAAGTTGCATTTTTTTTAATTATAATGTTGTTGTATCCATCCTGACTGTACCAAAAATTATTCTTTTCGGCAAATTCGGCGCAATAGTCGCTTATTGCCTTCGTATTTCCCGAACCTCTGGGAATTTGGGATATTTTATAAAAATAATAAAAAACATTTTGAGGGTAAGGCAAATTTTTTGACATACTCAGTCCTCCGTTAAAATATAAATTTGTATTTTGTGCCTGTATAGTTATTATAATACCATAAGTAGGATATATATTCAATAGTTAGTTACAATTCAAAAAATTTTGTATTTATATTTTTATATTGCAATTTTCTTTATTTTTTTATATAATATTTTAAGTAAGGTCACAAAGAAAAGGATACCCGAAAGACTATACATTTTACCTGTTTCATATTGTATCGGGTGTCCGTATTCTTTTTGACATCAGGGATAAATACGGGAACACTGTGACAAAATGGAGGAACGAGATGGAGACAATAATATTAATAGGGGTTATATTTATAATTATTTTTCAGACAGTTATATTTATATCATTAAAAAAAGCCAATACGGGAGATGACACACAGACACAAAACAGTGTAATACAGAATGTTATAAACAGTATAAAGAATATAGGAGACCTGATAACGGCAAATCAGAAGAATACCGACGAAATACAGACAAAAAAGCTTGATGATATGGACAGAAGGGTTACAGAGCGTCAGGGTGAAATAAACCGTATGCTGGGAGAAAATTTTACCCGTATGGAAACAAGATTCAAAACCTACGAAAGTATGAATGAGCAAAAACTCGAAGCAATCAGAGAAACCGTCGAAAAGAAACTGGAAAAAATATCTGATGATAATGCAAAAAAACTTGAAGAGATGCGCAGAACCGTGGACGACAAACTGCAAAAAACCCTTGAAGAAAAGATGAATCAGTCCTTTAAACTTGTAAGTGAAAGACTGGAACAGGTATATAAGGGCCTTGGAGAGATGCAGACATTGGCGGTAGGTGTGGGAGATTTAAAAAAGGTACTGTCCAACGTAAAGGCAAGAGGAATTTTGGGAGAAATTCAACTTGGCGCAATATTGAAGGAGATATTGTCACCGGAACAGTATGAAGAAAATGTGGCAACAATACCACAGAGTAAAAATGTTGTTGAATTTGCAATCAAAATGCCTTCAGGGGAAAATTCATTTATATATCTGCCCATAGATTCAAAATTTCCTCAGGACGCATATATTGAGCTGCAGAATGCATATGAGACAGGAAACGGGGAAATAATTAAGGCGGCGTCAAAGACGTTGGAAAGCAGAATAAAATCCTTTGCAAAGGATATACATACAAAATATATTGAAGTACCTTATACCACCGATTTTGCGGTTATGTTTCTGCCCTTTGAAGGACTGTATGCAGAAGCGGTGAATATGCCGGGATTGGTGGAGTATCTGCAAAGGGAATATCATGTAAATATTGCCGGGCCAAGCACAATGGCGGCATTGTTAAACAGTATTCAAATGGGCTTTAAAACTCTTGCTATACAGAAACGGTCCCGGGAGGTGTGGACTGTTCTCGGTGCTGTTAAATCGGAATTTGATAAATTTGCAAAGGTTATAGAAACGGCACAGCAGAGAATCAATCAGGCAAATAAAGAACTGGATACGCTTGTGGGGGTACGAACAAGAGCAATACAAAGACAACTCAGAAATGTTGAATCGGTAGAACTTGGGCAAGAGAGCGGATTGAATTCTTTGGAGGAAGAAGAGTCGTGAATTTTGTTTTAAATTCGTCGGCAGGAAAAGCGGAGGTTTAAATGGGGGAAGCTCTGCTTTACTTATAAGGAGCGGGACTTACCACAGATTGCAGCCGGCAAAGGGAGCGTTAACTTCTCAGTGTTTCGATGGGAGATTACAATTTTCACTGAAATTATGAAATGTCCTCCCGCCGATTATAGAGGCGGGGGACATCTTTGTTTATATTCGGAAGATATATTTTGTGGTTTGGCAACATATCAAAGGGCATTATTTGTCTTTAAGCGAAACTTCAAAGGGTATTCTTTTCTTATAATAATGATAACAGGAAAAGCCTGCTGCCTTTAACATCTGTATTGCCTCCGCCCATCCGTTGCCGATATTTTTTGAAATATGAGCATCTGACCCTATGGTAATCAGCCTGCCGCCCATATCGTAATATTTTTTTACTATATTGTATTCAGGCATAAAATCACCCAATTCGGAGTTTATACCCGATGTGTTGATTTCAAGTGCCAGATTTCTTTCAATCATTACAGATAAAATGTGTGTAATTTCTTTATTGAATTGAGAAATATCCAATCCTCTTTTGTATTTTCCGTTTATATATCTGAGAGGACAGGTAAGATGGCTTACCGTATCAATATCTGTATGTTCAGTCATATTTGTCATTTGCGTGAAGTATTCATGCATAAAACCTATAATTTTTTTCATTTGTGTTGTTTCTTTGTCAAAGGACAGGCGGGAATAACTGTCTGTCCAATCTTCGTAAAAAACACTGTGAACAGAACCGAGAATAATATCATATTCCGCAAGCTCCATTATTGTTTCCCCGTGTTGAGGGGAATACAAATATTCTCCCATTTCAACACCGAGAAGCAACTCAATTTGATTTTTATAAAGTTTTTGCATTTCATGTACCTGTTCAATGCAGTTTTTTATTCTTGCATATGTATTATCGGATTCATAAAACCACATATCCGCATGGTCGGTTACAGCAATTCCGCATAAGCCTTTTTCCATGGCAGCAAGGCATAATTCCTGCATTGTCTGTCCTCCGTCATGTGAATTTACAGTGTGTGCATGGCTGTCATATATTTTCATTGCAATACCTCTTTTCAGTTAAACTAATACTGTGTTGTAAATGTAAAAAGCTGTCCCAAAAATTTAAGGCAGCGTTAATGCCGTTTTATATTTACATCAGCTCTTTATCATCAGCTAAAAGAGCACATCGGTGTACATTGAAAAAGGTTGTTTTAAATCCGTCAATATACTTTTCCATTGCTTCAATTACGGTATCGGGTTTTAGATTGTAGCTGTTTCCGGCATCAACACACATTTTTAAAGTTATATTGATTTTATCCTGTGTACATTCAAGAGAATGAATGTGTGGAAGAATATCCGCTTCTTTAATGCCGCTTTTGCTTTTTTTCATAACAAGCAGAGAATCCTTTGCAAGGAATGAAGGAATGTCAATGTTGATTTCCTTTTCAAGAAGGCAGTCGCATTTATATACTGCTTTGTTTATTTTGTTAAAATCAATTTCTTTGCCTTCGACCTTTTTTATCCCGATTATTTCAAATCCGGGAGGAAAAGTTTTATTTATGGTATCCATAACGAACTGCTCGTCAAAATCACCGTCAAGACCTATTTTCATAAGTTCTCCGTCAGAGGTTACGCCTACCGACAGAGGAAGTGCAATATTAATAAGGGGATGAGGATTAAATCCGGAAGAAAATAGCATGGGAAGTTCCGCCCTTCTTATAACTCTTTGAATAAAACGGACAAAATCAAGATGCGAAATATATTTTACTTCGTTTCCTCTTTTATATTTTAGTACATAATTACTCATAGCATACACCTGTACCGAAACAACTTGCACCGCAGCCGGAACATTTTTCGCGGCAGTTTGGAGTTGTTTGTGCTTTCTGTGATTTGTCATATTCTCTTTTAAAGAATGATTTTGTTACTCCAATGTCTATATGATCCCATGGCAGAACCTCATCAAACCCTCTTTCACGAAGATAGAAATCGGGGTCAATATTACATTCTTCGAAACTTTTCATCCATTGGTCAAATTTAAAATGATCGTTCCATCCGTCAAAACGGCAGCCGTTTTTTACAGCACGGCATATTACATTAATAAGACGTCTGTCACCCCTTGCAAAAACCCCTTCAAGATAACTTGTTTTGTTGTCGTGCCAGCTGTAACGTATTCTTTTTGACTTAATTGAAGACTTCAAAAGATTTTGTTTTTCAATGATTTCATCTCTTGTATCCTGTCTGCACCATTGAAATGCGGTAAAAGGCTTGGGGATAAAGCTTGATGTGCTGACGGTTATATTAATATTTTTTGCTCTTTCTTCCTTTGGAATTTCAAAGTAGGTATCAAGTACCTTTTGTGCAAGGTTTGCAATTCCTTCCACATCTTCCTCTGTTTCGGTGGGAAGTCCTATCATAAAATATAATTTTACATTTGTCCAGCCGCCTCGAAACAGCATGGCGGTTGAAGACAAAATATTTTCTTCGGTAATATTTTTGTTGATAACATCTCTCAGTCTTTGAGTACCTGCTTCGGGAGCAAAGGTAATACCTGATTTTCTCACCTTCTGAACCTTATTCATAAGCTCCAAAGAAAAGTTGTCAATTCTCAGAGAGGGCAGAGACAAACCGATCTTTTTCTTTTCTGTCATTTCAATCAGATTATCGGTAAGCTCGGGGAGCTGACTGTAATCGCTGGTACTTAAAGAGGAGAGAGATATTTCATCATATCCTGTGGAGGATAAAAGCCTGTCCGCAAGGCAGGTTAGGGTATCTGCCTTTCTTTCTCTGACAGGCCTGTAAACATACCCTGCCTGGCAAAAACGGCAGCCACGGATACATCCTCTGAAAACCTCGAGCATAACACGATCGTGTACAATATCGCCGTAGGGTACAATTACCTTGTCGGGAGTTGGAGCGGAATCAAAATCGGACATTATTCGTTTTTTTACAACGGGCTTTGCACAGGGACGGTTCGGAGTTATGCTTTTTATTGTACAATCCTCATTGTATTCCACATCATAAAATTGAGGAACATATATTCCCTCAATTTCGGCAATCATTTCAAGATATTGTTCTCTTGTATGATCGGGTATTTTTTTCCATTCCTTATATACATCAATAATTTCACAGATAATATCTTCTCCTTCGCCAAGCATGAAAAAGTCAATTGCGTCGGCGATGGGTTCCGCATTGTAGGCACAGGGACCTCCGGCACATACAAAGGGGACATTCGTACCGCGGTCCTTTGAAAGAAGGGGTATGCCTGCTAAATCGAGCATATTAATAACATTTGAATAACTCATTTCATATTGCAGAGTAAACCCGATCATATCAAAGCTAATTACTTCATCTCCGGTTTCCAGTGCAAATAATTTCATGTTGTTTGCACGCATTGCCTCCTCCATATCAACCCACGGAGCAAAAACTCTTTCGCAGTAGGTATCGTCACGAAGGTTTAGTACATGGTATAATATTTTAAGCCCTAAATGGGACATGGCAATTTCATATACATCAGGGAAACAGAACCCGAACCGCACATCAATTTTTGCCGGATCTTTTATACACATATTAAGTTCACGCCCTGTGTAGCGTGTGGGTTTTTCCACATTCTTCAGTATTTTATCCATTAATGAAAATGACATTTTAATCTCCATTCCGCCGCCAATGCGGCGGCACAAATCCTAACGTGTAAAAGAAGCAAGCAGATTGCCGTTTTGAGTGACGACGGCGTATGTGTATACTCCGAGTCACGAAAAAAGGTGAGATGCAAAGCTTATTTT
>CASFSH010000300.1 GCA_949297205.1 uncultured Bacillota bacterium
AAAAAAATTAATTACCGTAAATAAAGAACTGCAAGAAGATTTTGAAAGTATACCGCTTAGCAGCACTACAACGGAGACAATCAGTGGAGACGGATGGACTTCGGCTACGGGTCAGGGAACTTTTATAATTGCAGACGCTAATCTTGGCGGAGACGGCAGTAAAAAACTGGGAATTACCGATGGAGTTTTCTATGTTTCAAATACTGCAACGCTTGCTAAAAAGGATATTACAATATCTGTAGATATGATGCAATTTACAAGAAACTATGTAAATCCTGATGGTTCTCAGAAAGAGGTATTCTGCTCTCCTCATATTGGATTAAGGGCAAGTCAGAGAAATTATATCGATTGTTATGGTCTTGATACATCAGCAACTGCTGCAACAGTAGGTATACATGATTATACCGGAACAAACAGTTATTCAATGTTGGAAGGAAAGAAGGATTATCTTCCTGAGAATGGAATAAAGATGGGAGATATATACTGTGAAAGTGCGGATGTAGAAGCACAGACAGCAGCAGGTAAAGTTGCAGATAACAGCGATTTTCAAAATCTTAATTATACTGTAAGAGAGACATCAGAAGAACATAGCTATGTTCTGAGAAATTATAATAATGTAATTGGCGGATATTATGACGGCAATTATATCGGTACTGTTGTTGACACTGATAATAAATGGATGGACAGACAACAAATTATCTGCCAGTCAACTGTAACAAGTGTTATGTTGATTGATAATGTATTGGTTACTTCATGTACTGTTGAAGATATTATTGAAAAAGATATGCCAATTGAAAGTCTGTATGCAGATACTTTCCACTTTGAATTAAATATGCCTGATAAGGTTACAGGATATGAGATTTCCAATCTCGATAATGTTATATTGAAAGAATATAAAACAGGTACGCAAGTTAATATTAATGCCGAAGATGTAAGCATTTATGAAAACACTTTCAGATTTGATGTGGCATTAAAAACAGACACTCAGTATGTTCTTACTGTTCATGAGGGATTTGGAACAGAAGCAACCACTGTTACTGGAGAATTTACCAAGATATTTAATATCGAAAAATTATGGGAACAGAACTTTGACACCGTACCGGATGTCTTGGTTTCAAACCTGGTAAGAAGTAATCAAAAAGATGACGCTTCTTCCAACCTAAAAGTACAGGATGGAAAGTTGTGGAGCACAAATGCTGTAATAGCACCGATTGTTCCGGAGCTTGCAAACAGAGAAGATGCAACATTTTCATTTGATATGAATTTGTATTCATCACTTAATACCAATGAATTCAAGTCAAATTATTCAAGAACAGTTCCATATATGTATATGGGATTCAACGCTCAGGCCCTTACAATCGGCGGTACGGGTGATACGCGTTTTACATGGGATAACTATGCTACAAGAAGATATTTCTGGTATATAGATAATTCAAACCAACAGAGAGGACACAATGCAGGGTATTATACTGTGATAGATCCGGCAGAAGGTTCAGAATATCAGGAAGGTGATCAATACTACTTTAAGTATGAGAACAATTCCGGAATGGTTGTACCGAATGCGGAAACAACGGTAATTGACGGAGTCGGAACTGTTGCATACGGGGAACACTTTAAGTCATCAAAACATAAACAGTTTGTATTTGGTGATGCATGTTTTGACAATGCAACAAAAACATATACAGTATATCACAAGGGTGAACAGCTGCCTGAAGAATATACATCTACTGCAACATCAGGTGTGACGGTATCACAAAGAGAAGAATCGGAAACTGTTGCAATGAGAATAGAAAAACAGGGAAATGTGGGAAGTATAGTATATGATGGTGAAGTTGCGGATAAATATTATACACAGGATCCTGTTAAAACCGGATATTTTGCAATATACAATCAATATACAGAAATTGCCGCATATGATAATATGCTTATTACTTCATACAGCGAAATTTCATCTGCAACTGAAATGACTCTGATTAACGCTGATAATTACGGTGTTGTAATTGATACTCCTGTTAAGTTTGGAACAATAAACAATTTTGAAGGACTGACTATTACAAATGTAAATACAGGTGAACAGATAGTTCCTACAGGTGCTTCGTATACAGGAAATTATTTATACATTGATGCACAGTTGGAAACAGAAGTTCCTTATAAGCTTTCGGTTGAAACAGGTTTTTCCGGTACGGAAGCAATGTTTATGGATACATATACGGAATATTTTGTAGTACATGAAATATTGAGTGTTGATGGTTCTAATAAAGAGCAGCTGAAAACAATTAATATAGATGAATACAAAAATCCCGGCGGATACGTTGCTATAAATGGCGATCATGTTGAATTATACAACAAATCATTTAATACAGGAAAATATAAGAATGCATCAGTTTCATACAAGATTGGTTATTACGGTGACGGCGAGGGTGCCGGAATGTACTCAAACAATATAATAAAAGGTAATGGTACAACATTTACAGCAACAGTACCGGGAAAAGATGATCCTGAGACAATTCAAAAAGGTGCTGTAAACCTGTACATGACAGCGCCAAACAATAACGCAGCAGGCATTACAATAGCAACAACCGATGAAGAAGTATTGCAGTTTAATAAAAATACAAATTTCTATGTTGCTTTGGATAAGGGCGTATATGTCAAGGGAACAGATAATGACGGCAATGTGTCATTAAGCTATTCAAAGACTGTTGAACCTCATGTTGAAAGATATGTAATGACAAATGATACATACAGAATTTACAAAGACAATACTCTTGCATATGACTTTGTACAACCGGGACTGAATGATGAAGGTTATGTTCAGATAGGTGGATCAGGCAGAAGCGTTGTATGGTTATATTATGCTAAAGTAACGCAGATGGAAACAATCGGAACAAAAGAATTGAAAGTTACTGAAACAACAGCAGATGCAAATAAGATATATCTTACATTTGACAGTTCGGTTAATGACACAAGTGATTTCTCACAAATCAGTGTAACAGCTGACGGACAGAATGTGGACATTACCTGCAGTGCAAGCGGAAATGTTGTGACAATCGAACCTCAGGGCGGAATAATATCCGATGCATTGTACAGTGTTACGGTAAATGACGGTTTCGGCCCTTCTGAAATTTTCTTTACATCAGGAACATACAACAAGAAATTTACAGTAACGATTTATGCTAATGAAAAGTTTGATGAAGGAAAAATTTCAGATGGTTCAAAGGTACGTGTTGACGCACACAATATAGATTATCTCAACGGCGGAGTTATTTTCAGAGACGGAAGTATCGGTGTTGATGATGCTGAATTGGCTGCAAATGATTATGTGGTTAAATTTGATTATAAGCTTTATACAGCAAGCATGAATAATTCAGACAAGGATTATTATTCTACAATTCCTTATTCTTTAATGTGGTATAATGCACCTACTTATTATACAAATGTTCCTCAGAATGCATATAACTGGTATATACAGAACAGCGGAATGTATCGCAGAGCAAATGAGGACGGAGTGTCAACAAGTTACAATATAGATATGTTTGAAGAAAATAAGACTGAGTTCGGTGATGCATATCTTGAAGATGACGGTACAATAACTATATTTGACGAAGGATATAGCTTTATAGATAACGGATACATATTCTCTGATGCAGACGGTGAATTTATTCTTCAGTCAGAACGTTCGGCAAAATTGTATGAATACAAGCTTGATAAACACGGCAGGGGTGCAAGCTTATACAGAGATGATGTGCTTGTAAGTTCATTTAACGGTGATGAAAGCTCAAAAATTACAAGCGAAAACGGCTATTTCGGATTAAGAGCACAGATTACCGAATTTATTTGGATTGACAATTTACAGGCTTATACATTTAAAGAAGCAACAGGGGTAAATGCTTCCTTTGATGTATCAAACAACCGTGTTGTTATCGAAAATCTTGACAGTGAAGCAAAGAATGCTGTTATAGTAGTTGCGGCTTATGATGAAAATAATACAATGTTGTCATCATATCAGTCTGATATAAAAACAATTCAGAACGGCATTACATATGTAGATTATGAATTAAACGATGCAGTCGGAGCAGTAACATATAAGGCATTTGTATGGGATGATTTGACAAACCTCAATCCATATTGTAATGCGGCACTGTATACAGTTGAGTAATAATAAAAAATGTTGCGGGGCAGCAATTGCCCCGCAGCCATTAATTTAAGTGATTATGAGATTATTGTATGTTAATGGCATATAAGAAAGGACAAATTTATGAAAAAGATATTTATACCGATTGTTGTTTGCTCAAGTCTTTTGACGGGAGCGGCAAATGCTGCAACCATTGATTCGGTTGTGGTATCTGATTTTGAAAATTCAATACTTACTGTACAGGGAACAGTTGAAGAAGGTGAAAAAGGCGTAAGTATTATAATTATGAAAAAGGGACAGAAGTTGGATGTCGGCGATTTGTCCGGGGATGAATCGAGCATACAAAATGCAGTTATAAATGAAAATAAATATAATTCTACATTTAAATTTGATGTAGCTGAAGGCGTTTATGAAGTATATGCAAGCAACTGTGACACCCCTTATGAATTTGAGTATATTTCGAAAGAAAGTGTACTGCAGTTTGTTGAAGATCTGGGGAATAAAACTATTCCGCTTAGTGAGATTTATTCTAAAATGTCAAGATACGGCGGAAGTTTGGGCGTTGATTTGTCCTTTGCCGTAACAGAAAAAGAACAGTCATATCTTGCACAGAATATCTTTGATTATTCTCAGAGAATAAAGGAAAACGGTATTGACGGTGTAAAGAATGTTGTTTCGCTTACTGAAGCAGAACTTGAATTTATGGAAAAATTAAAGGAAGCTCCAGCGGCGGCATCTGTAAATACATTACTTAGTGAATACAGTGAGAGTGCAGAAATTGATCTTAGCGCATATAATAATCTGACAACCACTGAAAAGACAAAAGTATGCTTGGAATTTGTGGAAACCGAGTATAACAATATGAAAGATTTCCGTGAAGATTTTGAAAAAGAAG